>JAUXSJ010000302.1 GCA_030679615.1 Parachlamydiaceae bacterium
GGTCTGCGCCAGCAGATTTAAACCTTCCTCATCGTATATTAATTTACGTTTAACCTTTTTAGTCTTTTTCACCTACCAAATAAAGCATATTTGCTATAAAATTATTATAGCACTTATTCTATAATTTAAAATATTTGACACTAATTTAAAACTTGAATATAAGAACCGATAAAATGATCGATGTTAACCTGGATCTGAAAGAAAAGAAATAGATTTACCTCTTTTTGCAATTTTTAGGAGCAAAGCTCAAATTTTAATTATTTATTTTAAAATATAAAAAAGACGAATCTATTTCAGAAAACAATATGCGCATAAATGTGCATAACACGCTTAAAAACGAAACATTCTGCAACCTAGTATTAATTAGGTTTAAGCCTAATTACGCGCGTTTTTGGCCGTAAATTCATAATAATGTACGTAATTAAAATTCAGTTTTAGTATTTTTTACGATAGCTAATTGCTAAAATCAAACAAAAAAAGATATTTTATTATCTATTTCACGACGCAAACATTAATTAAAGTTTATTTTTATACTTGAATAAGTAAAAGACGAAATGCAATTGTTTTTTTAATATTAAAGCGTATTCCAAAAAGATTAGCGAGCCGGGTAAAAAATGAGTTTTTAAATGACAATATTTTTTACGTACTGAATTTTCTTAGGGTACGCAGGATAAAAATCTATGGTTTATTCACCTGAACAATAAAATTAATTTCTTGATTAGGATTTTCTTTTGTTTGTTCGTTGATCTTTCTTGAGAGATCACTATCACCTATTATGTAATCTGTTTCGTTCACAATTCCTTTTATTACTTTTTCCAAATAGCTTTTCCAGTCATTAGTATTAACTAATTTTCCAGTTATTGTTAAAGTTCTATCACCAGTTATTATCTTATCTATTTTGATCATAAGTTGTGTTCAATAATTAAAGTGTTTTTATATAAAGCGTGTCTTCTTAACAAATATAACTAAAAAGAGGAATCACAGAACCGTGATTTAACAGGTAAGCAAAATACTTCTTATCTGGCATAGAAAGGTTCATGATACTAAATGGAGTTTAAGGCGGTAGAACTAAATGACGATATTTTTAAGTAGGTAAAATTACCTACTAAAAATAGGTAATTTTACCTATATGAATTGTCATTTTTAATGTGATATATTTGACAGCTCCCCAATTTCTTTAAAAAAATATTTTAACTCAATAATAACTATTAGACTTGGCAATTTTTTGACTTTATAAAAACTTAAAAAGAGAAGATATGAAACCAGATAGCAATATTCATGAAATAGCCCTTAATTTTGCTCACAACGACTCTTGGGTAATTACAGAGTTATTAACCAGAGACCGACATCCAACAGTTGTTTTGAGTACTGTTTCTACAAAATACTTAGGCGTTAATACCACACGAGGTATTTGCGGAATTGGAGTATATTTTAATTACAACGATTCGGCTTTAAATCATGGCCCTGAAGATGTTTACATCCAAGTAGAAATAAGTACAACAACCAATCAACCAACTATAGTGGATAGAAGAGTCCTTCATTTTCGTTAAACTTTCTAATGTGAGTATAATTTAATTTATAAAAAGTTATAAATTACTACATTTTATAGCAAATAGAAGCCTCATTTAATAGTAAATTTAATAATTAAAATAAATAATATGCTTCAAGAATTTTTAAATAAAGAGTTTATTCCAATAACAGAAGACAGCAACTTTGATAAGTTGAAAAAAGCATCAGCTGAAGTTGTAAAAAAAATAAATAAGGATAAAGAAAAAATTGCCAGATATACATTGGTAGGTATTGACCCGGAGATTCCTGCAAATAATGCTGACTTAGAAGAAGTAAAATTAATTATAATTAGTCACTGGAATACGTTTGCCACAAATTCTAAAGACACCTCTGTAACGTTTATTCGAGCGGTAATTCTTGAAGCACTTCAAACAATTGCTAAGGACGATGATTTGGCAAATTTAATTTGGTTTTCCGGACGTAATGCAATAAAATATTATAACTTGGGTAATGAAAAAGAACTTCTTGTTAAATTTCTTTTAGATATTGGTAATCGCATCGAAAATGAAGTATCAGAAACTTGGTCATTCCCAATTGAAGAAGAAATTGATGTGCCGGAAATAACGGCAGCAACTATTAGTAAAATGGATCTCGAGGCACATTTAAAAGCCGCTGCTACTCACAATTCTGTTGGTGGTGAAAATACCGTATGGCCAACTCAAACAGATGCGGCATGGCCAACTTTTTTTGCAACAAGAGCTAGTAAAGGAATATCAGAATTACTGAATAAAGCATTAAAAAATCAGGCAACTGAAATTAGAAATAATCAGGCTGATTTTATTTTTCAAAACAGTTTATTACAAATGCGCACGCAGCTTTTATGGTGGAAGGAGGCAGGTTACTCAATTTCTTTAAAAACAGGCTACAAAGACATGCAAAATGGTATTTTACAAATTGTTCTTGCGAAAGATTATTCTTCTTTCGTCCCGGAAATGTATCCAGTAAGTGTAGACTATTTTTTAAAAGAAACTCATAATAGTTTTGTAAAATCTCAGGAAAAGAAAATTAAAATTTCTGAGATGCTAAAATTAATTGAAACTAATTCAGAACCTTTAAAATCGATTTTAGAAGATTACACCGGAGACGAAAAGAGAACTTCAATTTTAAATTTTATAAGATCCATCGTTTACGGAAAATATAAAATTAACCAACTAAAAGAAATAGTTGGAATTACCGATTCAATAGAATTAACTTACGCTGAATTTACTGTTTGGTTATTTCATGATTTTCATTCACTAAAAATTTCAGATTCTAATTAAGATATGGAAGGTAAATGTAAAATAGCGGAATGTGCCGCGCCAGATGTGCCTTGCCATGACGGATGTGAAGATTATAAAACCTGCTCAAATTTTATTGCTGAAATTATTGAAAAAAAAGCAGCAAAAGAAAAAACCTCTTCTGAAATTAAGCAGTCAAATTTAAATTGGACAGGACAGGCGTTTTCAATACAAGAATTGCCATTGGTTAGTTCCAGAACTAGCCCTGTTTTAATCGGAATAGTTGGAAAAGCGGCAGCAGGTAAAACGAGTTATCTCGCTATGCTATATACTTTGCTGCTTCGTGGGAAATCATTAAAAGAATTTAATTTTGCTGGCACTAAAACTATTTTAGGTTGGGATGAGTTACATCACCGTTTGAAATTAAAACAAGGAAGTGTTCCTTTTCCTACTCCCACACCAGCGAGCTCGAATCGTTTATATCATTTTGCTTTACGTAATAGAGGTGAACAATTAAAAGACGTTTTGTTTTCAGATGCTTCCGGAGAAGTTTTTTCGTTATGGTCCATACATCGCGAGGATGAACAAGCGCAAAATGCAAGATGGATTTATGCTAATTCAAATGGATTTATGCTTTTTATTGATTGTCAAGCTTTAGTTGAGGGCCAAAGCTTAGCAAAACGTGAAATCATGCGTATCGCTAAACAGCTTAGTCATGATTTAAAGGATAGACCTGTAATTGCTGTATGGTCAAAGTCTGATAAAAAAAATGAAATCCTTCCAACGATTATTGATTCTCTAAAAGCTGAATTATCTGCATTATTCACAAATTATAATGAGATAGACATAAGTAATTTTTTGGAGCCAGGACCAGATGAGCTTGTACACGAAAATAATCTTTCTGCTGTTAACTGGTTATTAGAAAGAATAATAATACCATCTAATGCAGATCTTACTCTTGATGCAATAACTTCGGACGATTTATTAATTAATTATCGCAGCAAATGACAACTCAATTATTGATAATAGGTAAACCTGCTTCTGGTAAAACTACTTTTTTGGCTCAACTTCATGCTAAGCTTGATGTTAGCAATAGCGCTTTAAAATTATACAAGCCAGTCGACAATCTCAACCCGATTATTGAAGCTTTAAATTTACTTGCCGACGGTCAGGAAGTAAAGCCCACCCCTTCCGAAAAAAGTACGAGTATCATGCTGCCAATTCAATTTGGAGATCAAAAAATTGATTTGAATTGCCCCGATTATGGTGGAGAACAAATCCGTCAGATCATTAATCAACGGGAAGTTAACGAAAAATGGATTGAATCGATTAAGCAAAGTGACAATTGGGTTTTATTTATTCGTCCTACTGATATAACTACAAATTTTGATTTGAGTAATAAAACTATCAAACCAGAAATTCTTCAAGAAAGTAAAGGTACGGCAGAAGAATATTCTATTTCTGACCAGTCTTCTTTTATCGAGCTTTTACAAATTATGTTGTACATTAAAGGGCAAGATGCTCATTTTAAAAGCACAAAAATAAAACTTACAATCGTTCTTACTTGTTGGGATGAAATTGATACTGGGGATACACCAAATGATAAATTAAAAGAGTGTTTACCTTTATTGTATGATTTTATTAAAGCCAATTGGATAGAAACAAAAATTAATATTATAGGTCTATCTTCTTTAGGATTAAATTTAAAAGAAGAAGAAAACAAGCAAAAGTATCGGGAACATGGATCTGAAAATTTCGGATTTTTAATAAAGACAGATGGATTAAAAACGCAGGACATAACACAATTAATTTCAGAAGCAATCTAGTGTCAATAGAAATTCATCAAGCGCTATACGGCGAACATAATAAAGGTTGGGATCTTTTAAGTACAACATTAGCCGATAATTCACTGGCAAAAAAAATTTCTTTTAAAACTGATCTACAAGATAGTCCGCCTGCTGGAATTTCATGGAAACCCGTTATCCGTGGTTTTTTATTTAATGATCATTATCTTATTATTAAAACCTACCTGGACACATCTAAGGATGTTAGAAACGGCAGGGTCTTTTCACACTGTCTCATCATTTCAAAAAAAGATATTCAGAAAATTAATGATTTAGGAGAATTATTTTCTGTTTTTAATCCCGAGATAAACAAATCAATTTCAATACAAACATTATTAGTTGAGTCAGATGCTAAAAAGAATATTGATTTATCGAGTTCATTAAGCTTAAGGTTTAATAAAGCTATAAAGGGCTTTGTTGCAATAGAAAACTACAATAATACAATAATATGGGTGGGTCAGGAAGATTATGAAAAAGTAGTTTGTAGGTTTTGGCAACTGCTTTCTTTCCCTCAAAGAGCAAGTTTTAATTTTGGAATTAATTTTGATCCCAATGAAATTCCAAAAGACAAAATAAATTTTATTGTGATTCCTGAAAATCTCGAAGCAAAGTTTGACAATAAGGGCTACTGTATTATTCGTAAAAATGACTCCGTAACACTTACTGAATTTTCTGAGCAGTTTTTAGCACGGGAATCAAATGCAACAACGAGATTATCTGGGTTTATTAACGCTCTTGATATTAAAATGGATGATCTGGAAACCAAAGAAATATCAACACTAGCAAAAGGTATAAACACCTATGTAAATTTAATCACTTTAAAAGATTTAAAGCTATTTTATACTTTATCTAATATTGTAGCTAATTATTCACCTGAAGCAAAGCAAGCAGTCGATTTAAAAAATAAACTTATAGAAAAAGTATGTGCGGTTTTGGAGTCAGTTGATAAAGACGAAGCTTTGCTTTTAAAAAAATTTCCTTTAAAAAGCTTTAATTACAGCGAAAAAAAAATAACTTCTTCGATTAAACATTGGATGGGCAATTATTTGTTTTCAGAAAAAGAAAACAAGACGATAGATTTTACCCAGTTATTAACTCAAATTTATGATCAAAAAAATTCAAAGAATTGGCTGGTAAAAATCTTTCTAGAAAAAGTTAGCAATTTCCTTGAGGATATTGATCAAAAAAAGGTAACAATTATATGGCAATGGGTAATAAATGATGCTAAAATATTAGAGTTGATTTCGTCATCAATAAATAATCTTAAAACGACCGAATCCGTTTTTATTTCATCGTTTCCTTCGAGTTTAAATGATACGTCTACACTTAACCTATTGAAAGAATTTTTTATTGAAAAAGCCTGGCTGAGGTTGCATGCAATAGTCGTAAAATTGCAATATAGTTTAGAGATAGCTTTAATTGAGCAGCTAAAAGTCGATTTAGAGTACAATTACTTTGAGGGTCTTGAAATAATTCTTGAAGATGTAAAGCCCGTAGATATTATAAATTTGGCTGTGAAAAACGGTGATAACAGATGTATTTCTGTTGCTGGTTGGCATTGTAAAAAAAACAGTAAACTATTAGAAAAACTACAAATAGAAAACATTCATTGGCAACGTATCTGGTATTCAGCTATTGAACATGGCAATAAGGTAACTGATGGAATTAAAGAGCCAAAAAAAATAGTTTATGACCTTCTTGATAGTTTAATTAACGGAAAAAAAGTATCCGAAGAGCTTTTCGAAAAAATTAGCGAGACAGAATTTACTTCCCTTTTAGATTACCCGAATAGGTTAAAAATCTGGTCTAAGATTCCAGTTAAATTAAGAAATAATTTTTTAGATAAAACTTCAAAAGAATTGCTAAACAGTTTATCTAAAAATTCAAGTTTCGAGATTCCAATAGACAATGACCTTTCAAATTACCTTCTTCTAAAAGGAATTAATGAGTTTTTAATTCTACACAGTAAAAATATTAAAAATGTATTGCCAATTTTAAAGGCTTTTACTTTGCCTGAGAAATTTATATATGATTATGTTTCAGGATACAATAGCAAACTTGATGTAATTGATGCTGCGCAAATAGGAAAGTTGATTTTTGCTAGAAGGCACTATAATACTGCCTTTGCAATTTATCAAAAAGCGACGAAAACTAATAACTGGAAAATTGCATTAGCTGAATGTTACACATTACTTGGATTGGCCACACAATTAAGTATCGCTTTTTGGGGTATAATTAACGATATTGAAATTACTTCTGAGCAATGGTGGCAAGCGACTGAAGATATTATCATTGATCTTTATCCAAACGGCAATTCAATCACGAGGGTTTGGAAAAATGCTGGAGGGAAGGAAGCTGATCTTTTAATAAATGCCACTGCTAAAGAAGTTTGGGGTGATTTAATTTCAAAAATACGTAAAGGAACATTTAAAAAAAGTACTATGAATGATTTACTATCGGAAATAAAAAAAAACTACTATGATACAAATGAGCAGTTTAAGTTAATTTTTGATTTAAGGAAAAATTATATTAATATTAATTAAGCAAATAACGGTATGAGTTTACTTAACGCGCATAAGGGAACTAAAATTATTGAAACGCTTGAAAACTATTCAATAGCTGGCAATAGTCAACATACTATTAAAAGAGGCAGGCCGAGTAAGAGTAATAACTTTTTTTATGATGACCAACAATTTTGGAGAGCGATTATTGGTAACAGTAATCACTATTGGAATAAGGAAATTGAATTATATTCATTTGTTTTAAGTGATTGGGTTGCACGTGTACCTGGCTTATATTGGGCTGATCATTCTGAATCAATTCGAAGACACAATGAAGAAGATATTGCTGTTAAAAGCAAAGATTGGGAAGAATTCCATCCGCCGGGAAAATCAAGAAAAGTGTTGGGTGGCATAGGTACAATTTTATTACCTCCAGATGATGCAGGTAAAAGACTCATGATGGCAAGTTCAACCTGCAATGCATCACTAGGAATTCCACTTTTAATATTTCCAGAGGTGATTGATTATTTATCATTAAAGCAAGGAGATGTAGTCAATATAAAAAAAGCTCGGTGGCAGCCGATTAATGCTTCATGGGCTCAAAGATTCGCTTCCACAAAAGATATTCCAAGGGGATATCTTGTAATCGACAAAATCGATAAAATTCGCGTTATAAAGAAAGATATTCCAATGTTGTATCATCCATTTTCAATTATGGAATATCAAAGTAAGGATGCTCTACTTTATGATTTTGTTTTTCTAACTATTGATAGCAAAGTAACTGATGGACGTAAACAAATTGAAAATTTCTTTGAATATTATGCAAAAAAAGACAATCGTAACGGCAAATATTTATTAAATACAAATATGATCGAACCTATGTTTGATGCGCAGTTTATGTCGCCATCAGAAATGCACCAGCCTTCTCAAAAAGCTCAACTTGAGCTTATACATAAACGTATCAAGCAAGTTAATTTTGATAAGACAACACTTGATAAATTAATTCGTGTGTTGCCTAAGCATTATGATAATACTATTGCATTAAGGCGTTTAGCTAAATCAATTAGCATTAGCACTTCAATACTGCAAGAAAATAATGCAGCCTCTATGTCAGCACAACTAATTAATTACTGCATGGACAATAATAAAATTGAAGAATTGACCGATAGAATGATTGTTGAATACCCAAATATATTTGAATAATGGATTGGACACCTAGACTAACACAACTTAATGATGTTTTAGCAGACCTTGTTCCTCATCAGGAAGGAATTACTAGATACATTCAAGGAGCAGGTATAAAGCCTCAAATGATTAATTTTAATGGAAATGCTTTAGATATATGGAGTAGCGCCATTGATGAAGCAAGAAAATTAAACAAAGTCGATAATTTAATTGAAACAATATTAGTTAAATATCCGGATAATCCTTTTTTAAAATCGGCACTGAGTGAAAAGGAAATAAATTATTCTTTAGGCCCTAAGCTCGATGATTCAAAATGGGAGCAGCCAGACGAAGAAACATTCGAGGTTCTAACAATGGGAATGAGTACATTGTTACCAATAAATTTTTTAGCGCGGGGAATTATTTCCAGTCAATCTGTAGCTAAGATTGAGATCAAACAAGGATCAGTTATCGAAGTTGGAACCGGATTTCTTTTTAAAACTGAAGGTATTGATGAGCTTTTTTTTATGACTAACTTCCATGTTATAAATGATAAAAAAAAATTTGAAAAAACCCGCATAATTTTTGATTTTGAAGAGGATATAAATGGTAATACTAAAAACTCCAAAAATTTCAAAATAGATAGTGATGGACCATGGTATACTTCTCCAGAAAAAGAATTAGATGTTTCTATATTTAAACTAATTGCCGCTGAAGAGTTAAATCATTATGGCCACATACCGCTTAAAAAGATTGACGTAGCCAAAAATGATTTTGTAAATATAATCCAGCATCCGGGTGGTCAGCTAAAACAAATAGCTCTTTATCACAATATTGTAACACATGTAAAAGATAATATTGTTCAATATTTAACCGATACAATGAGGGGATCTTCAGGCGCACCTGTTTTTAATTCAAATTGGGAACTAGTCGCACTGCACCATAGTGGTGGTGTCAGAAAAGACGGAGAGCCTACTTTAAATGAAACAAAGTATAGAAACGAAGGAATTCACATTAATAAAATCTTGGATTTTTTAATTGCAAATCACAAAAAAAATTAACTTAAATAAATAATCAAATGGAAAATGAAAAATTATACCTCGGGTATGACGCTGAATTTCTTATCAATGATGAGATAAAAGAAATTGTTGATCTGCCAATAATTGGCAAAAAGCATGTTGATGATATTGCACCCATTGAGGGTAATGATGAGTCAATTTTAAAATATTTAAATTTTAGCGTTAAGATGTCCGCTTCAAGAAAATTTGCTTTTTATACTGCATCCAATATTGATGGTAATATGTTTAAAAAAGCACATAGACGCGGATGGAGAAAAGACCCAAGAGCCAAAGAATTTCAATGGGGCACTGAATTATATAGTGCAAAAAAAAGTGATTTTGATAAAGGTCATATGACAAAAAGAGAAGATGTTCAGTGGGGTAAGACAATCGGCCTAGCACAAAAAGGCGCGGATTCAACATTCTTTTATCCCAATTCGGTTCCTCAGCATAAAGATTTAAACCAGGTAATATGGAAAAGCCTTGAAGATTATGTGCTTCATACGGAAACAAAAACTAATTTACTAAAAGTGTGTGTGTTTACAGGGCCGGTTTTAAGTGAAAGCGATCCAAACTTTGTAACCCAAGTTAAAGGTGCTACGGTTCAAATACCAATTGTATTTTGGAAAGTAATCGTATATCCAAAAAATGATGGTAAGCTTTATAGAGTGGGATTTATGATGAGCCAAAATAGATTGTTATTTGAAAATGGCATTGTTGAGGAGTATGAGAAAGGCGTGATTGGTGAGGATTTATTTATGCAGTTTGAAGATGCCGAAACCTACCAAGTAAATATTTCTTTAATTGAAACACTAGCTGGCATAAAGTTTCCAAAAGCGATTGATTCTTATAAAGACGATCGAAGTAAAAAATTAGTTCTTAAAGAAATCGATATTGATCCTGACTTGGAAAGTTTTTCAAATGTTGAGAATTTGGGTTTTTCTATTGATAATTTGACATTGTAAGTGAAAATACCCTTAATTTTTATACTCTTAATATGAGGTGCAGTAAATGCTATTTCTTCTAGTTCAAAGCCGTAATCTTTGAATATTTCTTAATTTTAGTGAAAAAGAAAGCAGAAATGCTATAATTTCGAAATAGTGATTCCATTACGGTTTGAGGATTATAAATAAATTGTCTTTATTGTTAAAATATTTATAAATTAGCTAACAAATGTGGTATGAGAGAATTTTTTAACATACAAATGATTGATGGAATTAGAAAAGAGATAAAGGCCCTTAATTTAAAAATTGAGGAAATACAACAGCAGTCTAAAATTGACCCAGATTTAATTATGAGTCAAAATTCACTTATTTCCAAAAGAGATTATTTCTTAAATGTTTTGAGTACCCTAAATAGTGACGGTGGAGACTTAATCTGATCAAAAACTTCAGTCAAAATTTCGCAAATCGTTCGATAAGCCTAATCTCAAAAAATAAATTAGTTTTTTATTCGTATTTATTTTTTTATGCATCTAAGATAATGATTGAGATAAAAACAGGTATATTTGAGTTTCAGATATGTATCAATTGAGAATATTACTTTTTATTTCATTTATATTTATTATTTCACGTTCTTATTCTCAAAACCTCATTAAAGGTTCTGTTTTAGATACCGCAAATGTGGCTATACCATATTGTGCAATGGCACTTATCAATGCGAGCGATAGTAGTTTAGTTAAAGGTAATATAGCAGATGATAATGGCGAGTTTATTTTTGAAAAAATTAAACCAGGCAATTATATAATTAAATTTAATAATGTTGGATATAAAACGGGATTGTCTCAATTAATAATAGTTGATTCTTTAATGCAAACATTTCTTCCTCCACAGATTCTAAAATCCAATGGAATAAATTTAAATGAAATATCTGTTGCAGTATTTAAGCCAATTATTGAATTTCAAAAGGGAATAGTAGTTATGAATGTTGAGAATAATATACTTACTGGTGGTAATACTGTTTTTGATTTGTTAAAGCGAGTACCAGGAGTTAGTTTAGATGCGCAAAATAACATATCAGTTAACGGTCAAGCTGGGGTACGTTTTTTAATTGATGGTAGATTGCAACAAATACCAAGCACTCAACTTATAAGTATGTTTATGAGCATGCCTGCGGAAGCAGTTTCAACTATTGAGTTAATAAAAAATCCACCTGCCAGATATGATGCTACGGGCACTGGAGGGTTAATAAATCTGGTATTAAAAAAGGCGAAATTAAAAGGGTTCAATGCTAGTCTATCTCAAAGTGGAAGTCATGGCGATTATAACCGTGGTGGCACTTTTTTTTCATTTAATTATAAGGAAAACAGGCTTGCATTATTTAGTAATTTTGCGTTATCTTATTTGCAGTTTGGAACGACTAATTATTTTTTAAGGAATTTGACCGATTCAGGAGGCTCATTTAGCGTATATTCTTATGGAACACAATTACCATATCGAAATGTTATATATGGGAATGTTGGACTAGAATACGAGCTTAATAAAAAAACGATACTTGGTTTTAGTTATAATAACAATGCAGCGTTAGCAACTAATTTATCTGACAATAGACTTAATATAATAGAAGGAAACGTATATAATTATGATAATATTCGGTTTTTTTCTCATTCAAAACAAAAAATTCAAACTCCTTCTTTAAATTTTAATATTCAATGCAAATTCGACTCACTTTCAAAATTGCAATTATCTTCTGGCTATACGAATTATCTTGAACAATCTCAAAGATTCACAACTAATCATTTTTATGATAATGCAAATAATGAAATACTACCTTATACCCTTAACGGGACTATTTTAAATAGTGATTTTAGGATATTTACCCAGCAATTAGATTACAGTAAAGAATTTAAAAATGCATTTGATCTTGAGGCTGGTTTCAAAACAAGTTTTGTTGAAAACAGAAGTAATTCTGTGTTTCAACAAAACGATCCGGTAAGTGGATTAATTTATTCGGATACCGCTTTTTCGTTTCAGTATAAATACCATGAAAGAATAACTGCCGGATATTTTATATTGGGAAAAAGCTTGAAAAAATTAGATCTAAGAGTGGGCTTAAGAACAGAACATACTCTTATTAATGCTAACGATAATCCAAAGCCTTTTACGCTTCATCGGAATTATATTAATTTCTTCCCAAGTGGTTCTTTAGATTATAAGTTAAATGACAAAAATAATTTGCAGACTATTTACAGTTATCGAATTGGCAGACCAAGTTATGATCAAATGAATCCAGTAAGAACTTTTTATGATCAGTTTAATAATGGAGCGGGTAATCCTTATTTAAAACCAGAATATTCTCATATAATTAACTTGGACTATAGTTATAATCATTTTATTACTTTGAGCTCATCATATCAAACAACTAAGGATAATATATATAATTATTCTTATGGTAATATACAAACTAAAGCCACTATTGATTCTACATTTAATTTCGCAAAAATTAGTAATTCTTCATTATCAGTTTTTGTACAAAAACAAATCAAATGGTTTACTTTTCAAGTTTTTGTTGGGAGTGTATATCGCAGTAATTTGACTATTGTAAATGAATTACCGGTTAATTTAAGATCTTATTTATATTACGGCAATGTTAATACAGAATTTCTATTACCCAAAAATTTCAAATTCCAAATTCAGGCCAACTATAATTCTTTATCAAGAGATGGCATACAAACCTATTATCCCAATGGCGTTGTTAATTTGACAGTGTTCAAATCTTTTTTTAATAAAAAATTAGACATTTCCATAAGTATGTTTGATATTTTTTATACTGATATTCACCCGTATTCAAATCAGGTTGGCTCACAATATAGTTATTATACTGAAAGAAATGATACACGCAGAATACGTGCATTTGTAGCGTGGAAATTTGGTAAAATGAGAATTAATAAAACTATTGAACAAAATAATAATTCTGACAAAGAAAGGCTTAAACTGGTTGAATAAAGATAACTAGTATTAAATAAGTCTAAAATATCTTGAGCATGATTGAAAAATAATAATCTTTTCCTCTTAATCTAACTCAATATATAATAATGATTATTTTAATGAAAAATTTTGTTTATTTTGAAGTTTTTTTCTAAATAGTATTAGCGGACAAAATAATTTTAATACTTTAGCGTTTGGCCAAAGTTTTGCCTAAAAAATAATTGATTAAAATAATTTTTTTTATGAATGATTCATCTTTATTACTATCTAAAATAATAGAAAATAATTCTAGAGTCCATCCCGATTTAATTAAACGAATTCTTATAGTATACGACCTTAATATGTTTGCTATTGGTGATACTTGTATACAAGTTGCAAGATTTAGAAAGTCAGCGGAACTTTATAAAAATGCTACTATTGATTTGAATACATTGAATGAGAAACATCATCAGTTGATATGTAATATAATAAAAAACAACCCTTATATCAGTAATTATTTTAATTTGGAGTGGGATCAGTTAGATTTTTCCACATACGATCTGATAATATGCGCGTGTATTCCTGAATTACCTTTTTTTGATTTTCTTTCCTTAAATTATAGTGAAAAGATATTGTCAGGATTAATGACAACTGCTTTTTTTTCTGTTTTAGGAAATGTGGGCTTTGATGACAAAAGATATGGTACTCCAGTTTTCCCAATTAATAGGCTATTTAATGAATTTAAAATGTCGGAAGAGTCTCAAGCATTAATGGGAGCAAATGAGCTATTTATAACCGATGCTGAAATTGAATGGGGCACCAATTGGTTATCAAATAATGGATTAAGCTTAAATAATAACCTCGTTATCTTTCTTGATAGTTCTTCAGCTAGAGATAAATTATTGGATATTACACAGTATTTTGATTTGCTAACATGCGTTCTTCGGCTTAAAGATGTTAAAGTACTAATTTTTGATGAAGGTGGAATTGGGAAAAAAGAGTTCTATGAGCACTGGTTAGGGCCTCAACTTTCAGAAAATTTAATATTTGCTGAAAGGATGACTATAAGAGATGCTATTTGTCTAATTGGCAGCAAAAAAACAAAATTTATTTTTGGTCCAAGCACTGGTCTTTTGCATTGTGCTTCGGGTGTTTTTAATGTTTTAATGCAAAAAAAGTACCCAAAAGGCCTGGTTCCTGTATTATTAGGATATGTTGGTAAATGTGAAGGTAGTTATCAAGAAGATCAATGGTGGGGACAATCATTGGTTGACACCGTGTTACTCATAAGAAATGGTAACCGTAAAGAACTTAACTATATTAAAAATATTGATTTTGAAAAGATCTCATCAACGGATAAGTTTTTAAGCAGTCAGGAAATTACTTGCGATATTTTAGTGGATTTTATAAGAAAGAACTATTCTGATAGATTAAAAAAACTTGGAATTAATATGGAGAATACTATTATAAATTAATATTTCATCACTATTTGAATAAAGAAAAAGTAATAGATCGTGATACAAATGATTTTTAATCTATATGAATTTGTTAATTATTTTGTTTCTAAGACCGATAAGAGATTTTTCTAATCTTAAAACAAAATAATTCTTGTGAGTTATAAAGCAGGGTTTTATTTATATCCTTCTTCACTTAACCTTTGTTCAATTTTCAATTTACAAGGATCGTCTTTGTGTATAGCTAATATACTGCCATCCACTTCGAATGTATTATAAAAGAAGTTCGCTAAATAATTTTCTAAGGTTTCTTTCCCTGCTTTAATATATTCGATCAGCATTATAGGTTTTGTAGCTGCAATTGTTTTTTTTGCTCCTTCCAAAGCTTCTAATTCCATTCCCTCAATATCAAGTTTAATAAAATCAACACGGGCCAAATTCAATGAGTCGATTGCGACCATCGAAATTTTTTGACATTGGTCTGCGGTATAATCAATTTTTTGCCCAATATATTCATTAAATTCATTCTTTCTTAGCTCAAAGCTTCCAAAAGAAGATGATTTAAAATAATCAAGTATTGGAATATTAATAGTTCCAAAAGAAGTACCCAAAGCTGCGTGATACGCAGTTGCATTAAAACAATTATTAATAGCTATATTTCCAGCTAAACAATAAAAAATTCGCTCTTGTGCTTCAAAAGCCAGTACACTACCCCAGCCGTGCATTGTTTTAGCCCATTCAATTGTATGAACGCCTATATTAGCACCTCCATCGATAGCAAGGACTCCGTCGCCAAACATCTCTCGACGAAGCATTAAGATCTCCTTTAGGTATAAAACTTCTTCAGGCTCATAGTAAGAATTTTGTAAAATCTGGTGTCCCACACCAATGCTAACGTTATCAGATGTTCGGTAATCATGACGATTAACAATGAATGTTCCGTGACCAGAAGATACCAAAATATTCGCAATAGGACGCTTCTGTATATTCATTATAAGAAAAAATTAATATTAATTCCTGTTAAAATTAAGTTGACCAAATATTCAAATATACGACTAATTATTTATTAGCTTAAATTGAATAGTGATTTTATAAATTCTAATTTATAGTTAAAATATATTTGTTGTAATGCACTTAAGTAGAAGTGTAAAATACTTACTTTTACTACCACTTATCAAATAAAAACTATCTATCACTTGCTAAACTTTACCACTTAACAAAATTAAAATAATAGGAAGTTAAACGCTTAACAATTCGATAAGGATTTTAATTTAAAAGATAATCAATAATTTTTAGGAAGTATAAAATAATTTCATAATTTAGTACCCAGTTCCAATTTTCCGCGAAGATTATATGATAGAATTACATTTAAGTCAACAGGACATTTATTTTGATCATATTTTGGATTCTAGTAACCCTCAATATAATATAGGTACTTATGTTGTAATTAATGGAAATTTAAATGTTGAGTTATTAAAAGAGTCTATTATTAGTTCAGAAGAAGTATTTGATGTGTTTAGATTCAAAAGTTTTTCAACTAATGGTCCTACTGTTTCTTTGCAAGAACCATCTTCAAGTATTAAAATTACTGAATTAGATTTTACCGACAAAAATTGGTCTGATGGTTTGATGAGGCAATGGTTGCAAGAAAGAGTTAATACACCTTTTGATATTCATACGAGGTGCTTGTATGATTTTGTTTTAATCAAAAAAAAGAAAGATGGATATTTGTTTTATATAGGTTGTCATCACTTATTTTCAGATGGTTATGGCGTACCTTATGTTTTCTTATCTTATGTTTTCGATAAGTACCATTCTTTAAGAACAAATGAAGAAAAAAAATTTCTGTACCCGTCTTATTTGCAGTTATTTAAAAAATCGAATGATTATTTGGCTTCTGATAGATATGAATTGGATAAAAATTATTGGAAAGATAAATTTAAGAATTCACAGGAGCCTATTTTTCAAAAGAGAATAAAGTCTGTTTCGTTTCGAACAAATTCAACTCAACTATTTTTTAATTTAAGCGAGCAGGAGAAACTAAAATCATTTTGTTTAAAAAATGAGATCAGTTTGCAGGATCTTTTAATTGCAACACTTGTAGTATATTATAAAAAAACGCATCATTTAAATTTCTTTGATTTTTGTTTACCCATTCATAACAGGAGTGACCGTAAGGAAAGACAAACGCTTGGAGTCTTTTCAAAACTTATACCTTGCCGTATAGAATTAAGTAATACATCATTAAATGAACTTTTCAAATTAATTAAAGCAAATCAACGAAAAGATTATCGTCACAAACAATTTCCGGTAAGTCATTTTAATAACATGATTCAAGCTGATGTAAATAATGCATCGCGACCATTTGATGTTTGTGTGAACTATCGCTACTTTAGATTAGAAACAACAGAAACAGAACTCAGTTTAAAAGGATTTAGAAATGACGCTAAGTTTTCTAAAATTCCAATTGAATATAGCTGGTGTGATTTTGCTGAAAAAGGAAATGAGAATTTATTCCTCGAAATTACTTTTCGTGAAGATTGTTTCACTAAAGAAGAAATAGATTTATTGGGACAAAGAATATTATTCATATTAGATCAGTTTTATAACGCCGTTGATAATGATATAAATACTATTAATATAGTACCGAATAGTGAAACAAAACAATTACTTCAAGTTTTCAATGACACTACTGTATCTTATCCCAAGGACAAAACGATCGTAGAGTTGTTTGAGGAGCAGGTGGCAAAAACACCGAATCATATAGCGGTAGTATTTGAGCAAAATGAGCTAACGTATAAAGAACTCAACGAACACTCCAATCAACTAGCTCATTATTTACAAAAGAACTATGATATTAAGCCAGATGATTTAGTAGGAATAAAGCAGGAGAGAAGCGAATGGATGATCGTTTCGATACTAGGTGTTTTAAAATCAGGCGGTGCGTATGTACCGATTGATCTGAATTATCCACAGGAACGGATAAATTATATAGAAAAGGATACAAAGTGTAAAGTATGTATTGATGAAAATGAACTAAGTAAGTTTAAAGAGAGTCAAACAACCTATTCCAAAGATAAAATAACATTTTTAGCAAAGCCTCATAATCTTTCGCATGTGATCTATACTTCAGGCTCCACTGGTAAGCCAAAAGGAGTTATGATAGAGCATAAGAATACTTATTCGTTTATTAAATGGAGTCATTATGAATTCGAGGCTTCGCAATTTGATACAGTTTTATTTACCACCTCTTTAAACTTTGATTTGTCGGTTTTTGAGATCTTTTATTCACTTACACAAGGCAAAGTACTTAAGATTGTAAAAGATGGTTTATCTATACCAAAAAATTTAGACAAAGATAAAAGGATCCTTATTAATACAGTTCCCAGCGTTGTAGGCGCATTACTTCAACAGGGAATGAGCTTTGAATCGGTGTCAGTATTAAATATGGCAGGAGAGCCCATTCCATCCAATTATAAAAAAGAATTAAAAGGAAAAGTAAAAGAGATAAGAAATCTGTATGGTCCGTCAGAGGATACTACTTATAGCACGTTTATAAGGATAGATAAAGATCAAAGAGACCTTATTGGCAAACCTATATCTAACACTCAAGTTTATATATTAAGTGAAGAAGCTGAATTACGCCCAATAGGAGTAATTGGTGAAATATGTATAGGCGGTTCAGGTTTAGCTCGTGGTTATTTAAATCAGGAAGAATTAACAAGAGAGAAGTTTTTAGAAAACCCTTTTGTGGCAGGCGAGCGTTTGTATAAGACTGGGGATTTGGGCAGATGGTTAGCAGATGGCAATATAGAGTTTATAGGCAGAAAAGATGACCAGGTAAAGATAAGAGGTTACAGGGTAGAGTTAGGTGAGATAGAACATGCCCTTCAAAGCCACAAAGAGATAGAAGAGGTAGTAGTACTTACCAGAGAAAACCAAAACAATGAAAATGAATTAGTAGCGTATATCACCAGCAAAGAAGAACAAAACACGAGCGAGTTAAGATCCTATTTAAAGCAGACCCTTCCGGAGTATATGCTACCGGCATACTTTGTTCAACTAAAAGAGTTGCCATTAACCTCTAACGGTAAAATAGACAAGAAGGCTTTGCCGGATCCGCAAGGATTAGGACTAACAAGTGGAATAGAATATGTAGCCCCAAGAAATGCGATAGAAGAAAAACTGGTAAAGATTTGGCAAGAAGTATTACAAAGAGAAAACATCGGAGTAAAAGATGATTTTTTTGCTTTGGGAGGACATAGTTTAAAAGCTGTACGCTTAAGCAATGAGTATTGGAAGGAGCTGGCAGTAAAGTTATCTTTAAAGGATCTGTTTGCACATACCAGTATAGAGTTGCATGTGAAATTAATACAATCTTCAAAGAAAGAAGAATTTATTCAAATAGAAAAAGTAGCTAATCAATCTAGTTATCCTATCTCAGATGCCCAGCGAAGGTTATGGGTATTGAGTCAATTTGAAGAGAGTTCTGTGGCTTATAATATACCAGGAGGTTTAGCTTTAAATCAAGAAATAGATATTGAGTGTTTTAAAAAATCTATAGACTCTACCATAGAGAGGCATGAGATCTTACGGACTATATTTAAAGAAGATGAAACAGGAGAGATAAGGCAGTGGATCTTAAACAAAGAAGAACTTGGTTTTAAGATTGATTACAGGGATTATAGAAAAGAACGAAACAAGAATGAATCAGTTCAATCTTACATGAGTGAAGATTCCTATAACGCTTTTGATTTAGTTAAAGGGCCATTATTAAGATCTGCCTTATTACAGATTGAAGATCATGAGTATTTTTTCTATATTAATATGCATCATATCATCGGAGATGGCTGGTCGATGGAGGTGTTGTCTAAGGATGTATTTTCATACTATGAGGCCTATAAGGAGAATAAGCAGCCGGAGTTAAAAGAATTACGGATTCAGTACAAGGATTATTCGGCGTGGCAATTAGCTCAAATAGGAGAATCCTCTTTTAAAGGACATAGAGATTATTGGTTAAGGAGTTTAGGAGGAGAATTACCATTATTGGATTTACCTGGAAGCAAACAGCGTCCAAGATTAAAGACGTATAACGGTCGGAGCTTAGGCACTTATTTAGATAAATCATTAACGCGTAAGCTAAAAGATTATTCCCAGCAACATGGTGGCAGTTTGTTTATGGGCTTGTTAGCATCCCTGAATGCCATATTATATCGTTATACCAACCAAAAAGATATCATCATAGGTAGTCCCATAGCAGGCAGAGAGCATGCGGATTTAGAAGATCAGATAGGTTTTTATGTAAACACGTTGGCTTTAAGGAATGAGATAAATCCGGAAGAAAGTTTTGATGATTTATTTTCCAGGGTAAAACAAAATACCTTAAGTGCATATTCTCATCAGATGTATCCCTTTGACAGGTTGGTAGAGGAATTAGATCTGGTAAGAGATACGAGTCGTAGTGCAATTTTTGATGCGATGCTGATTCTTCAGAACAACGGAGAAAAGACAGAAGGAGTGCAATTAACAGAGGAAGAATTGGAGGGAATTGTTGATCAGGGATATAGCGCATCAAAGTTTGATCTAGAGATAGCACTGGAGGAAACGGGGGATTATCTATCCTTGCGGTTAGTATATAATCCGGATGTGTATGATCGGGCAATTGTGGAAGGTTTGATCAATCACTATCGGCAATTATTGGCATCACTCTTAGTAAATCCTAATGAGAAGATCTCAACAATTAATTATTTATCAAAATCAGAAGAGCAGGAATTGCTTGTAACGTTCAATGATACAGCCGTAGATTATCCCAAAGATAAAACGATTGTAGACTTGTTTGGAGAGCAGGCAGAGAAAACACCCGATAATATAGCAGTAGTTTTTGAAGAAAAGGAGTTGACTTACAGAGAGCTCAATGAACAATCGAATCAGTTAGCTCATTATCTGCAAAAGAATTATGAGATCAAGGCAGATGATCTGGTAGGGATCAAACAAGAAAGGAGTGAATGGATGATTGTTTCGATCCTGGGAGTTTTAAAAGCAGGCGGAGCCTATGTTCCAATCGATCCCAATTATCCACAGGATCGGATAGATTATATTGAAAAAGATACAAAATGTAAAGTCTGCATAGATGAAAATGAGTTAAGGAAATTCAAAGAAAGTCAAACAAGGTATTCGAAAAAGAAAATAACTTCTTGTATCAATGCGAGTAATCTTGTTTACGTTATTTACACCTCTGGCAGTACAGGTATTCCAAAAGGGGTATTAGTTGAGTATAGTGGGGTTGTTAACAGGCTCATGTGGATGCTGCGTGAGTTGAAAATTAATGAGGAAGATGTTTTTTTACAGAAAACACCTACAACCTTTGATGTTTCGGTATGGGAATTATTCTTGCCCTTTATTACTGGTAGTAAACTGCTTGTTGCCAGACCTGAAAGCCATAAGGATCCTGTTTATCTAGAGAAGGTGATTAATAAATTTAAAATAAGTGTTATTCATTTTGTTCCTTCTATGTTAAGTGGGGCATTAGAAAACATAGCATGGAATAAATTTAAAAATCTTCGTCATGTTGTTTGTAGTGGAGAAGCTTTACCAAAAAAATTAGAAAAATCATTTAAAGAAAAAGCGCCACTTATTCAATTACATAATTACTATGGGCCAACTGAAGCATCAGTAGATGTTACATCTATAAACTTAAGCCAATTTCCGACTACTCGGGATGATGTGTCGATTGGAAAACCTGTTGATAATACTAAGATTTACGTAGTAAACGAAATGAATAAGCTTCAAGCGATTGGGGTTTTAGGAGAGATTTTAATAGGAGGAGTTCAAATAGCTCGTGGCTATTTGAATCAGGCGGAATTAACAGCCGAGAAGTTTATTTCCAATCCCTTTAAGTTGGGTGAACGGATGTATAAGACGGGTGATTTAGGCAGATGGCTGCCCGATGGGAACATTGAGTTTATCGGCCGTAAGGACGATCAGGTAAAGATAAGAGGATACCGGATCGAGTTAGGCGAGATCGAGCACGCTTTGCAGGGCCATGCAGAGATTGAAGAAGCAGTAGTGATAGCAAAGAATAATAATCAGGGTGAGAAAGAGTTGGTAGCGTTTATCACGGGCAAGACGGAACAAAATATAAATGATTTAAGAAATTATTTAAAAACGATCTTACCAGAGTATATGCTTCCATCTTACTATGTTCAGCTGGAAGCAATGCCATTAACGAGTAATGGAAAAATAGACAAGAAGTTATTGCCGGATCCACAAGGACTGGAACTATCAAGAGGAATAGAATATGTAGCTCCAAGAAACGAGATAGAAGAAAAATTAGTGAAGATTTGGGAAAGATTATTACAAAGAGATGTTATAGGGGTAAAAGAAGATTTTTTTGCTTTGGGCGGGCATAGTTTAAAAGCCGTACGATTGAGTAATGAGTATCAAAAGGAATTTTCTGTAAAGACATCTTTAAGAGATCTGTTTGCAAATACCAGTATAGAATCCCATGCAGAATTAATCCGGTCTTCAAAGAATGAAGACTTTATACAAATAGAAAAAGTAGTTCAACAAGAGAGTTATTCTATCTCCAATGCCCAGCGAAGGTTGTGGGTATTAAGCCAATTTGAGGATGCCTTTGTGGCGTATAATATGCCAGGAAGTATTGACTTAAATGAGAGTATTGATATAGAAAGCTTTAAAAGAGCTATAGATTCAACGATAGACCGCCATGAGATTCTAAGAACAGTATTTAAAGAAGATAAAACAGGAGAGGTAAGACAATGGATATTAAAAAAAGAAGAGCTGGACTTTAAGATAGATTACAGAGATTTTAGAAAAGAAAAAAATAAAGAAGAGAACGTAAAGGCTTATATATCCAAAGACTCTTATAAACCATTTGATCTAGTAAATGGGTCTTTATTAAGAGCTGGTTTGTTTCAGATAGAAGATGAGAGTTATGTTTTCTACTTTAATATGCATCACATTATCAGCGATGGCTGGTCGATAGATGTGTTGAGTAAGGATGTGTTTGCGTACTATAAGGCGTATAAGTCGAATAAGGAACCTGACTTAAAACCTCTGAAGATCCAATACAAGGATTATTCAGCCTGGCAGTTGGGCCAGCTTGAAGAAGAATCATTTAAAGCACACAGAGATTATTGGCTGGATAGTCTGAAGGGCGAATTGCCGCTCTTAGATCTTCCGGCAATAAAACAACGCCCGAAGTTCACTACATATAATGGACACAGTTTAACTGCT
>JAUXSJ010000305.1 GCA_030679615.1 Parachlamydiaceae bacterium
GGCAGTCGAAGCGTCCTTTTATTTAGGTGTGTGCTATTATGAAATGAAGGAATATGATTTTGCAAATGTTGAATTTTCAAGTTATTTAAAAGCTTCTTCTCACCCGGTCTATTTTGAAGAGGCTGTTCAATATAAATTTTGTATGGCAGAGCGTTTGAAATGTGGAATGAAAAGAAGACCTTTTACTTTTCGATATTTACCTAAATGTTTAAAAGGCGAGGATTTAGCCTTAACAATTTATGATGAAGTGGTTGTTGCTTTACCAAACCATGAACTGACAGTTCAGGCTTT
Source organism: Parachlamydiaceae bacterium (assembly GCA_030679615.1). Classification (GTDB taxonomy): domain Bacteria; phylum Chlamydiota; class Chlamydiia; order Chlamydiales; family Parachlamydiaceae; genus JAUXSJ01. Next base: position 292 of record JAUXSJ010000305.1, read on the forward strand.
ACATTCAAAAGCGGCATTATTGAGAACAATGCGAGAATATCGTCTTTGCATAGAAACTTATCAAACCATTATTCGTCGATTCCCAAGCAATCCAACTGTTCCTGTTTGCTACATGGAAATCGCGAATACTTATATTGAGCAAAGTCGATATGAATTTCAAAATCCTGATATCTTAGCATTAGCTGAGCTCAATGCAAAAAAATTCTCTGAAGATTTCCCAAGAGATGAAAACGTACCTTATGTTAATGATAGTGTATTGAAAATAAAAGAATCTTATGCAAGAGGGCTCTGTAATTTAGGATTATTTTACGAAAGAACAGGTCATCCGGAAGCAGCAATGATCTATTTTCAAAGTGCTATCGAAGAATTTCCAGACACTCATGTAGCAGAGTACAGTCGTTCTCGTTTAAACATGTTACGTGAACAATTGAATCAACTTGAAGAAATTAGAGAGTTAAATCAAGAAATTCTCATTGAAAATGGGCTTTTACAAGAAAATGTTTGCCAAGAAGAGCCAAATCTTTATCAAGAAGAGCAAGTTGTTAGTCCTCAAGAACAAACGACGTGCCAGGAAGAACCATGTTGCGCAGAATAATTGTTCAATCTGTTCGTATTTGTTTAATTTTTTTTGGATGGCTGGCCATTGTTGGTTGTGATTATCAATTTGGGCACGGCGAATTGGCAAAAAATTATTCCACCCTTTCGATTCCTTATGTCGAAGGGGATTTAAAAGGTGGTTTAACTGCTGAAGTCATCAAAAAAATTAGCATTTCTGGAGCATTGCGATATGTTTCAACAGAAGGGGATTTAATTTTAAATATAAAAATTGTTGAATTAGATGATGAAAATATTGGATTTCGTTATGATCGGGGAAATACGAATCATTTAAAAAAATACCTAATTCCTACAGAAACGCGTATTAGTGCATTAGTAGAGGTGACTTTAACAGATTCAAAGACATGTCAAGTAATTAGAGGCCCTACACGAATTACTGCAAGTGTCGATTTCGATCACAGTTTTTACTCTAGTCGAAATGAAATGAATCGTTTTTCTTTGGGTCAACTCAATGACATCGATGCTGCTTTAGATGCCGTCATCATTCCTCTTAATCGTGAATTAGCTGATAGAATTGTAAATTATATTGTATATAGTTGGTAAGCATTCTCAAGCATTGATTTTTCAAGGATTAATGAATGAATAAAAAATCTTTTTCAGCTGAATTAGAGCAGCTGCACGCCATGCTAAAATTTATTGAAAAAGAATCTAAGGCACGTGAAATCCAGCCCTCATTAATAGATAAAATAATTCTTGCAGCTGAAGAAGCTTTAGTTAATGTCATTGACTACAGCTATCCTAGTGGTCAAGGTTTAATTGAAATCTTTTGTGAAGATAGTCATGAACGCAAAGGATTTGTTGTGATAATTAAAGACTATGGCGTTCCATTTGATCCTTTAAAGCAAACTTACAAGCATTCTGATCTATCAAAAGTTAAGGATTCACAGGCTCTCGGAGGGTATGGGATATACATTTTTATCGGAGTTATGGATAAGGTAGAATATCAGCGGAATACAGATGGAAATCAGCTCACCTTGGTTAAATACTTAGATTAAGAAACGTTTGGAAAATCCAGATTTTAATGATACAATGTAGCCCAGACTAAAGTCTAGGCTACAAAATGCAATTAGAGAATTTTTGCAACCATTGCAGTGATGGCTACTCCAGCACCAAAGGATAAAAATAAATTTTCAGTACTATCTTCCGTTTGAAGTTCTCCTATTTTCCTGTCATTTTCTCTTGTTTTTTCAGTCAAGGTTTGGATTTCTTTTTTTAAACGTTGAATTTCATTTTCCATTGATTGAACTTTTTGATCGCCAGCGCTCAAGTTTGCTTTAGCTCGTGTCAATTCAGATTGAGCTGATTCTAATTCTATTTGTAATTTATTAATTGTTGATTTAGCTGTTTCAAAATTCGTTCTCAATTGACTAAGGTCTTTTAATGTTTCATCTAAATTTATTCTTTTAACACCGCAAAACAAGGCATCTCTTTTTTGTTCTTCAAATTGATGCATAACTTGAGTAAATCCTTGTTGATTCACTTTCTGATTTAAGTTAGCACTTTTAGCTGAAGTACAGTATGAATTTAATGCATCATCTAAAAAATCGAATTCATTATTAAATTCTGCTTTTTCTTGCTGTAAATTTTTCTTGTTATCTTCATTTAAAGTTTCAAGTAATTCATTTGCAAAATCATCCATGCTCATTTCTTCTATACTTTTTTCTTTCTTTGGCAAAATCACATTGATTGATTGTGCTTTTAGTCGTTGCAATCTTTCAGCTGCTGCTACTGCTTTATTTACTTCAACTTTAGGTTGTATCACTTCAGCTTCAATTTTATTTTCTTCTTCTTTTTGAATTGCGTTAGTAAATATTTCTTCAATGTTCTTAGCAATCTCGATGCTTTCATCACATAAATCGACAACTTTTGATGCTTGACTTAATGCGTTATTTATATTCGTTTCAGCTGAATTAACATTTCCTTCTACTTGCTCAATGTCTTTCTTTATTTCAAATTGTGTTTCTAATAATCGATCAGCTATTTGATTCACTTCTTCGCATGTGGTAAGAATTACTTTATTGTTTTCTTTTAATTGATTTTTTATTTCTTCTTGTTCTTTTCTAATTTCACGGTTTCTTTTCACTATAAATAATAATACACCTGTTGAAATTCCTCCAAGTATACCAATAACAAGACCACCTGCTGCACCAACTGTCGCAACAAATCCAACGCCTGCCCCAACGGCACCTGAAACTACAATGTATTTTCCAAATTGAACTGCTCTTGAAACTTTAGCGTTTAAATTTGCTAAAGTTGTCGGTTTTAAAGTGATTAATTTTGTAAGATTACTAATGCTTGAACTTGATATACTTTCGTTTATTAAACTCATTTTAACCTCTTTTGATTATATATATTATTAATTAATCTTAATTATATAATTATAATTAATTAATATCAACAACAATGATTCTTAATAATTAATTAAATTAATAATTTATTTATAATAGATTTATTTTTATTTATTTATTTCTCTATTTTTTTGCTGTAAAAGGGGTAAAATTTTAAGAAAGATTCAAGTTTCATCTTAATGAATTAAATCTTGTAATTTCATGAATTTGGTTTAAGAAAATTATTTTTCTCAATTAAATCTCTCAAATCTAGTATAAAGATAAAAAGAAAAAGATATTCGGATGTTAAACAAATGGAATTACTCAGAAAAGCGTTAATTGTGAAGAAAAATTATTTTAAAATCGTGTTTTTTTTAATTGGATTCAGCGCTTCTTTATTCGCAAGTGAAGAATCCTTTTCCTTTAAATTAAAGGGTGAGTCAGCGTTGCTCATTAACGGGGATACAGGTGTTGTTCTTTTTGAAAAAAATGCTCATAACTCTTATTTTCCAGCGAGTACAACAAAAATTGCTACCGCTTTATACGCATTAAAGATAAAAAAAAATTCTTTAAGTCAGGAGATTATAGCCGAGCAAGATTCCATAGGAACATTGTCTAGTGAGACAAAACGAAAAATGGGATATAAAGGAGCGGTTGCTTATCGACTTGAGCCTGATGGAACTCATATTGGAATCAAAAAAGGGGAAATATTAACATTTGAAGATCTATTAAAAGGAATGATGATTGCTTCCGCAAACGACGCGGCAAATGTTATTGCTCATGAGTTAGGCCCGACTGTTCCAACTTTTATGAATGGAATGAATCAATACTTACAAGAATTGGGTTGTAAGAAAACTTTTTTTACGAATCCTCATGGATTACACGATCCAGGTCATCAAACGACCGCTCATGATTTAGCGATTATAGCTAAGGAAGCTTTAAAAAACCCTTTAATATGTGAAATTATCTCCCAGCCAAAATTTGTTAGACCAAAAACTAACAAACAATTAGAGGCAGTCTATTTACAAGGAAATCGATTACTCAGACCTGGAAAATTTTATTACTCAAAAGCAATAGGTATTAAAACAGGATATCATAGTAAGGCAAAACATACTTTTGTTGGAGCAGCTAAAGATCAAGAGCGTACATTAATTTTAGTTCTTCTTGGTTATCAAGACAGAAGCGCGATGTTTCAAGAAGCAATTGAACTATTTAATTTGGCGTTTAATCAAGAAAAAATAAGAAATATCTATATTAAAGAAGGAACTCAATCTTTTTCCAGGGTGATTACAAAAAGTTCTCAAGAACTTAAAACTTATTTAAAAGAACCATTAGATTTAGTTTATTATCCTTCAGAAGATCCAAAGGCCAAACCATTTTTATATTGGTACTCAGTTGAGTTGCCTATATTAAAAGATCAACCTGTTGGTGAGGTTCGTTTAATCTCTTCGGATCAGAAATTATTAAAAACCGTTTCTCTCCACGCAGTTGAAGATGTGAATTTGGCCTTTACACATCAGTTGTTGGCAAATTGGGGATGGGGATTGGCGATACTTGGTTTGATTTTAGGTGGATTTTTATTTTTCAGAAGAGCGAATTGAAATTAAGTGGCGCATAAAATTACAGGATGAACAGGATGAGCAAAAGGATGGGTAGGATAATGGTCCATCTATCCTTAGGGTTTGCGATTAAAGCTATTTTAAACGCAGAGACGGGGAGACGCAAAAGACGGAGAGAAAAACATTTTTTTAAAAATTTCTACTTTTTTTTATTTAAAAAAAATTTTTCTCTCCATCTCTTGCGCCTCCCCGTCTCTGCGTTGAAAAATAGTTTTAAACAAACACTTTAAGAATTGGAGACATTATCCTACCCATCCTTTTGTTCATCCTGAAATTTTCTTACAGTGTGAGTGTGGCCTGGAGTAAATGAAAGAGTTCTAAAAACTCTTCTAATGAAAGCACCTCTGGTCGCGCTAATCTGTTTTGTCCAATTTTCTCCAAAGCCTCTTCTATTGCATGCGAAGGATACATCTCTTTCAAAGAAGCTCTTAACATTTTACGGCGGTGTTCAAAAGCCTGTCTTGTCATTTTGAAAAACAATACAGCCGTGTCTTCATCCAGTGGCGGTTCTTTTAGTTCAAGATACACAATTGCTGAATTGACCTTAGGTACTGGATAAAAACAATGTTGACTGACCGTAAAAGCATAACGAGGATTCGTGTAAAATCTAAGAAAAACTGTGAGTGAACCATAGTCGTTTGTGTTGGGCTGAGCAGTCATTCGCCGACCCATTTCATCTTGTACCATAATCGTTAATGAAGAAAACAACGCTCGTTCTCGACTTAATTGGGTCACAATGGGGGTTGTTAAATGATAAGGAAGATTTGCGATCACTTTTCCTTTTTTTTCAGTATTGATTAAAGAGGAAAATTTTTCATGAATCGGAAAGGTAAGAATGTCTTCACAGTATACTGAAAGCCGACGATCCTCGGTTTGAAATCTTTCCAATGTATTGGCCAGAGATACGTCTTTTTCAACGGCTAAAAGCTTAACTCCCTTTTCCAATAAGGCTTCAGTTAACGAGCCTGGTCCGGGTCCAATTTCAAGAACAATATCACCAGTTTCAACTTGGGCTGTATCAATAATTTTTTTAATGATGTTGCCATCAATTAAAAAATTTTGAGACAACCCTTTTTTTGGTGATAGATTGTTTGAATCTAAAAACTGACGTAATTCACTTGGCTTATAAATTGGCATGGAACCTCTTTTTAACTTTTTAGAACAAAAGGCTCATAGCTAGCTGGTAATTGTGCTTCGATATCACTCTGACGAACATGATTATAATCACGTAATTTTTTTAAATACAGATCAGTTTCTTGATCAATCACAACATCTAATAAACGATTTTTAAGCATTGTTTCGATTTCTTGGTAAGTAGGTGTACCTCCAGGAATTTTATCTTTTACAAAAATGATACGATAGACTGTTGATCGAGTCGCGCGGCTTTTATGCATGAAAGGTGTGCTATACATACCGGGATTTAAATCATCCATTGCAGCTTTATAGTCCTTGGATAACTCTTGATCCTGGTTACTTAGTAAATTTGAAACGGTAATATTTCCCTTTCTGTCCAGTAATTTCTCTTTTTTCATATGATCTACAAGATCATCAAGAGCTAAACCGTTCATCAATAATTGATAGGTCGTTTTAGCTGTTTTTTCTGTTTGTTCAATGGAAGGCTCTTTAATGGTAATGACCTGATAACTCCATTGAGTCGAACGGGTATTTGCTGGATCTTGAATGAATTCATCATAGGATGCGCGAATTTTACTTGGTGTCACTTGTCTTATGGCTTTAGAATGGACTCTCCCTCCAATCATTCGGCGAATAATCATGTCACTTTCAATAATTTTTGCAGCTTCATCATAACTCATTCCGACTTTATCTAAATTACCGATAATGTTTGGGCCAAAGGAAGATTCCATTTCTTGTCTAATATCACCTGAAGAAATTTCAACTTTCATTTCTTTAGCATCAGCTAGAATGAGTTCTTTATCGATCATTTCTTCTAGAGTATGTTTCCAAGCCATTTGATAAAATTGATACCTCGCTTCAACAGATGAGGTGTAATGTGGGTATTCACGATAAAAGGATAGATCCATTTTTTTCATGAGATCATAAGTGGTCAATGGCTTTCCGTTTACAACAGCTAAAATACGATTATTTACAAATATTTTTGGTTCATTGCGGCTTTGAAGAAATGAGGAGTCGTTTCCTAAGGCTTTTAAGGAGGAAATAGAAATAAGAGATAATATAAAAATTATAATGGTTTTTTTCATAAATAATAATGGGGATAAAAGGGTTAATTAAAGAAAGATTATTTTAGCTTGAGATTCTTTAAAGAACAACTCAAAAAACAGCTAGAGTTAATTGTAGCCTAGACTTTAGTCTGGGCTCGTTTTTGCAGGCTTTAGCCTGCAAGTCCCGTTACATTTATAGGAATATCAACTCCCTAATTGTTTAGTCATGTAATAAACCTGAACTTCTGCTTCGTCACGACTATTATTGCGGATTGGATGCGTGAAAGTTTTCAATGCTAATCTTAGCTGGACTTGCAGGCTAAAGCCTGCAAAAACAAGCCCAGGCTAAAGCTTAGGCTACAAATAAAGTGGATTCAGCTATTGAATCCTTTTAAGAACAACTCCAAAAAAACCATCCATTTCTCCTTTTGCAGGTATGGATTGGAAAGGTGAATTTTCTATTTCAAGTCCGTAGGTTTTAATAAAATGATCTAGCTGTTCTTGATTTTCTTCTTTTAGAATACTACAAGTTCCATAAACAATACGTCCAGTTGGATGTAAAAAACTCAACGCTTTTTCAAAAATCATGCGTTGTTGACCAACTAATCGACTTAACATTTCTTTAGAAAATTTACTTTTCATGTCAGGATTTCGACGCAAAGTGCCTGTACCAGAGCAAGGTGCATCCACCAAGACCCAATTCATTTTCTTTTTCAATTTTTCTAAGTGCGGTTGATCTGGTAAAATCGTTTGTGCATTTTGAATTCCGGCGCGACGTAATCGTAGGCGTGCTTCTTGTAAAGCATGAGGACGAATATCATGAACGTAAATTTGTCCTTTTCCTTCCATTCTAGGAGCAAAGGCAAGGGTTTTTCCTCCAGAACCGGCGCAATAATCCAACACTAAATCACCAGGTTGAGACTGGATAAGATCAGCTAAAAGTTGGCTTCCTTCATCCTGAACTTCAAACAAACCTTCTTTAAATTCGGGTAATTGAAAAAAGTTAATTTTTTTATGAAAAATAATTCCATGAGGAGAAGTTTTTGTTGGTGAAACTTCATAAGTTTCTTTCCAACGATTAAGTAACTCATCACGAGTTGTTTTCAAAAGATTAGCTCTGACAAATGTAGGGGCTGCTTCATTATTAATTAAACAAATTTCTTGTGTAACTTGTTCCCCAAAGGTATTAAAAATGCAGTCATAAAGTTCTTGTGGGCAACTCACTTGAATAGATGAAGGCATACTCTTATCTTCTTGTAATGACTCAAGGTCTAAATTCAGGGACAAAGTGTAGCGTTCTTGCCAAGAAGTGGCTCCCAAATGATCAAGGAGGATTTGCCAACGGACTAGGGAATAGGTTGTTTCTGCAATGAATGCACGATCTTTTGAACCTAATGCAGGATGTTGCCGAAAATATTGATGGATACACAAATCCAAAGGTAATTTCTGCATAGAATAAGATTCTAGCAATGAGAAAAGGTGATGTTCGCGAAAGGGGATTTTAATCATAGGATTTTCTTTAGAAAATGCAAAGTAGATCTTTACCCGCATTTTATTATTTGTTTGGAATTAATTTGTTTTTATTATTTTTTCTTTTTAGTTTTTTTATCAAAAATATTGTTATTATTGTTATTATTGTTTTTAGTTTGATGTTTATCAGTTAATGGAGAGTTTTTTTGAATTTTTTCAATTGAATTTAATTTTGTTTCAAATTGAGCAATCTTTTCAAGAATTTCTTTAAATTCTTCCTTGAAATTACCTAACTCTTCTCTAGATATAGATTCTGTTTTAATGGTATTTAAAATTTTTTCTAAGGTCTTATATTTTTTGTATAACTTTATTTTTTCATCCTTAAGGTCGCTTAATAATTTAGAAAAGATTTCTAGTTGTGGATTAATTTCATTTTTTATTTCGTTGGTTTTATTAATAACTAAATTTTCAGTTGACAGTTTGAAATCTGTCATTTCTTTTTTAATAGAATTAATAGAATCTACATTTGAATTCCAATTATCATTAATACGATTATGACAACCAATGATGCGATTTTCAAATGTTTCTATTTTCGAAAAACTAATATTAGATTCGTTCTTAAAGTTAGAAATTGAATTTTCTAAAATTTGTTGTTGATACCTTAAATAACTCAATGCCAGTGTTCCTAAAAATACCCATTTGGTATGGCTTTGATTTAATAACTTAGAAATTACATACTTATTAACTATGAATAATGTACCCCCGAATAAGGTAAAATTAATCAATTTTGAATAAACAGTTTCTTTAGTTAAAATGATAGATTTTCCATTGAAAATAAGATTGTTTCCTGTTTGATCTTTTTGTATCAATTCTTTAGAATATAAACTCGAAATCAAATTTGATAAAAAATTAGCTAAAGGGATAGTCACAGCATTTGCAGCAGTAATTGCTCCAAACACAAAATACTCATGTTGTTGGACTTTTTGATTAAATGTATAAAAAACATTTTTTAATTCTGTGAAATTAACTTTGTTTTCTAAAAATTTTAAATTCATTATAAACCACTTTGTTTGATTAAAAATTAATTATAAACAAATAGATTAAATAATTTTTAATTATTAGTCAAGGAACAATAGAATACGCCAAAAAAATTTCACAAATGACTTGATTAACTTTTGGGAAGTAAGTCATTATAAATTTTTTTAAAGAAAAAATTTATAGGGGATTGTAATGGGTCAGCGTCTAAAACACTTATTGTTTTATCAGTTAGTATTGTTTTTAACTTTTATAACAAGTTCACATTGCTATTCAGCAAACCAAACACCAACCTTCAGTCCAATATTACCCGGTACGGAGCTTCCTTTTAAAGTGGAAATTCGTAGGGGTTTTAAATTACCTTTTGGAATACAGTCCTATGCTTCAGCTAAAATTGACGGTAAAATATTAATTATTGGCGGAAGAATTAATGGCTTACATGGTTTTAACAACGATCCTTTAAATTTCCCACCTAATCAGCAAAATTATTTTGCGATCGTCATTGATGTCATACCACAGAAGGTATATTACCGATCTTGGTTTGATTCACCATCAGGTTTAAATATCGATCAGATACAAAGTTTATCTGTCACAAGTCCTCAGTTTTATCAAGACCTTCCTAAATGTCCTTGTCATCGTGCAAAACCTGTTGAAACTTTATATATGACAGGTGGGTATGGATACCGTACAGCAGCACAAAATTTTACAACGTTTCCTTTTCTTACTGCAATTGATATAGAAGGCTTAATGCATTGGGTTATAGAGCCTGATGCTGACGAAACTGCCGCTCAATATATACGGCAATATAATGATCCGATGCTAGCTGTTACAGGTGGTTTTATGGATCAAATTGGGGATAAAGAAAATCCTACGCTTCTTTGTTTAGGACAGGATTTTGAAGGTCCATATTTTTTTGGAAATAATGCACAGTTTTATACAGAGCAGATACGTAAGTTTTTTATTTTAGACAACGGTGTTGATTTGTGGGTAGATTTTTTAGAGGTGGCTCCATTTTATCGAAATCCTACTTTTAGAAGAAGAGATCTGAATATTTGTCGTGTAATTAGACCAACAAGAAGAGGAAGAAGACATGAATTAGTTGCATTTGGAGGTGTATTTACTGAAACGAATGGAGTCTGGACAATTCCAATTGTTATTCAGCCAACTGGAGCAGCCAATATGTTAGATCCGTTTAATCCGGATACCTTTAAACAGGGAATGCAGCAATATGCTTGTGCCAATTTTGGTTTATATTCACGTAGCACAGGTGATATGTATAATATTTTGATGGGAGGCATCACGGCAGAATACTTAACGTTAAATGGTTTTGTTGAGGATACCGAATTTCCATTTACTGATCAGGTCACTGCAATAAAGAGTAATCGACGAAATGAATTTACTCAATATTTCCTCTCAGCAACTTATCCAATGATTAGATCAACAGGTCCTAATCAGGGGAATCCTCTTTTATTTGGTGCTGGCGCACAATTTTTTACCGTTGAGGGAATTAGGAAATATGCAAAAAATGTCATTCGTTTAGATCGTATTAAAGAAAAAACTCTAGTAGGACATATTATTGGAGGAATTCAAAGTTCTTTAATGAATACAAATACGCAAGCGGATTCAGCAGCATCGCCTTATGTATTTCAGGTTTTTGTTGAACCTCAATAAGAGTCGTTGATCAAAAAGATCAACCTGTTTAAAATCATGGAATTAACTTGCATATGGTTTGATTGTTTAATGTCCTTATCATAAACATTCAACGCAGAGACGGGGAGACAGAGAGACGCAGAGAAAGTAATTTAAATTATGAAATGATTTTCTTATTTAAAAATTTTTCTCCGCGTCTCTCGGTCTCCCCGTCTCTGCGTTGAATGTTTCATTGCATGGTTAAATATTTAATTAGTTTTAGTATTATGGGAATATGTCGAATCAATCATCCACTTTTAAATTAGCACTGATTTGCGGAGGTCCTTCACGTGAAAGGGGAATCTCTCTGAATTCTGCCCGGTCAGTTTTAGATCACCTCAGCAATTTTCCCATTTCTATTCATCCCATCTATGTTAATTCCAATAAAGATTTTTATTGCATTTCAACTGCACAGCTTTATTCCAATACCCCTGCAGATTTTGATTATAAATTGGAAAAAACAGGCATCCATCTCAATTTATCCGATTTAGAAAAGCATTTAAAAGAAATGGACCTCATTTTTCCTTTAATTCATGGAGCATTTGGAGAAGATGGAACGCTTCAAGAATTACTTGAAAAATTTAATGTTCCTTTTGTCGCGCATAAAAGCGACTCTTGTAAAAAAATGTTTAATAAATTTTCTGTGAATCAATGCCTTAAAGAAAATGGACATCCTGCATTACCTCAATGCCTTTTAAAAAAGAATGAAGTTCCATTTGAATATGAAGAAAAGATTGAAGATTTCTTTAAAACTTTTGATTTACAACGAGCCATTGTAAAACCATGTAAAGGCGGTTCTTCAATTGGGGTTTTCCCTGTGAAAACAGTTGAAGAAGCACTGAGTGCAGCGAATAAAATTTTAAATGATCAAATAGATGACGCTGCGATTATTGAACCATTTTGCGAAGGAAAAGAATTCACGATTGTTGTTTTTCAAAATCATCTTGGTGAACCCGTCGCTTTAATTCCAACAGAAATAGAATTACGACATGGTTCTTCTATTTTTGATTTTAGAAAAAAATACCTACCTACGAATCAAGTCATTTATCATACTCCTCCCAGATTTACTTCAACGACTGTAAATCTTATTAGAAATGAAGCTGAATCTATTTTTGCATTATTTGAGATGAGGGATTTTGTTCGTTTAGATGGTTGGCTTATGGAAGATGGAACGATTTATTTTACAGATATCAATCCCATTAGTGGCCTTGAACAAAATAGTTTTTTCTTTCAACAAGCAGCTCAAATTGGACTTTCGCATCAAGATGCATTAAAATATGTTCTTAAAAGTGCTTGTTTACGTTTTCATTTGAATTTCCCTGAAAAAATTTCATCGATAGATCGTGATAAAAAACAAGTCCATGTTTTATTTGGAGGCAATAATGCAGAAAGGCAAGTCTCGTTAATGAGTGGAACAAATGTGTGGTTAAAATTAAGGCAATCATCACACTTTAGTCCTCAACCCTTTTTTCTAGATGAAAACGAGATGATATGGGAATTACCTTATTCCTATACTCTTTTTCATACTGTGGAAGAAATTTTTTCAAAATGTATTTCTAAAAAAATCAATCAAGAATTTTGGGATGATTTAGTAATAAGCATTCAAAAAAAGTTGAATGTTAATAATATTTTCTCAAATTCTATTCAAAGCTATTCTTGGAATGATTTTTTAAACAAAACGAAAAACGATCAAGCTTTTGTATTTTTGGCTCTTCATGGTGGTAAGGGTGAAGATGGAACAATTCAATCGATTCTAGAACAACATTGCATTCCCTTCAATGGTTCAAAATCAATGACTTCTGCATTATGCATGGATAAAGAACTCACAGGAAAAGAAATTGATCAAATTAACGATGAAGAATTAACTTCATTACCTAAACAGTCCATGTCATTGAATTTATTAACTGAAATGAAATTAGAGGAGCTATGTGAGTTTTGGAAACAATCCTGTAAGAAACTAAATACGAAACAGTTGATTATAAAACCACGTTCGGATGGTTGCTCAGCAGGAATCGTTTTGTTGAAATCTGAAAAAGATTTTCATCTTTATGTAAAATATTTAAAAGAAAATGTTTCTTTTATTCCGGCTCATACTTTTGAAAATCAGTTTGAATCCATTGAAATGAGCAGAAATCATCAAGCTGTATTTATTTTAGAGCCGTTTATTGAAACAGATAAAATTACATTTCATCACCAAAATATTGAATATACTCAAAAAGATGGTTGGATAGAACTAACTGTAGGTGTGTTTGAAGAAAATGGAATTTATCATTCTTTGAGTCCAAGTTTAGTTGTTGCGGAAGGATTAATTTTAAGTTTAGAAGAAAAATTTCAAGGAGGGACCGGGGTCAATTTAACTCCGCCACCAGAAACGATTCTCTCATCTACGCTTAACAAAAAAATAAAACAACTCATTGAAAAAGCAGCCAAAAAATTAAATATTCAGAATTATGCGCGGCTTGATGTGTTTTTTAACGTGGTTACAAAGAAGATGATTTTAATCGAAGCAAATACACTCCCTGCGTTAACTCCCTCCACGGTAATTTACCATCAAGGTTTGGCTGAAAAAGATCCCTTGTCTCCTCTTTCATTATTAGAAAAAATTATTTTGAGCTCGACGAGATGATTTTGAAAAACACTGATTTGTCAATCAGCAATATGATTTATTTGTTTGTTTCTTTTCTTATTGTTTCTTTTGGTCAACCTGTATGGAGTGATTGGTTAGGCTTAATGGTTGCGTTAGTTGGTTATGCATTATTTTTTAGAGGAATTTTATTTATTCAATCTACTCCGAAAAAGTTTGTCATTTCCACACTATGGTTTACAGCTGTTCAGTTGGTTCAATTTTCGTGGATGAGTTCGCATCCTTTTTCTTATATTTATTTTGTTTGGTTGTTATTATCCCTTTTTATGGGTTTACAATGGGGGTGCTTTTCTTTATTTGTAAAAAAATCAAATTTAGAATCGTTTTGGACTCTTTTGGCTTTGTCTGGGCTTTGGACCTTATTCGAATGGTCACGACTTTATTTCTTTTCTGGATTACCCCTTAATCCTGCTGGTCTTTCCCTAACCGGAAATCTTTATCCCCTTCAAATGGCTTCGTTAGTGGGGATTTACGGGTTAACTTTTTGGGTAATTTTCACTAATCTTCTTTTTTTAAGACTGTGGATATTTTCTTTTAAAGGTTCTTATTTCATTGCTCCTTTTATTGTATGCATGATTCCTTATTTATTTGGTGGCATTCATTTTTTTGTTCATGAAAAAAAATTAAATGCATCAGATACGATGAATATTGTTTTGGTGCAACCTGGATTTCCTGTTGAGGAGTCATTAAAGTTTCAATCAGCTGAAGAGGCACGTCAACATGTTCTAAATAAATGGGAGCGAATTTTTATTTTATTAAAGAAGCAAGTCGGAAAATCCATCGATTTGATTGTTCTGCCAGAATACGTTGTTCCTTATGGAACTTTTTTACTTATATATCCTGAAAAAGAAGTGAATCAAATATTTGAAAAAATTTTTGGCTCAGAAAATCATGTTAAAACATTGTTTGCTGAAATGGTAAATACTTATCAAGGCAAGCAGTTTCTTCTGTCAAACGCATCGATCATTCAAAGATTGGCTGATCTTTTCCAAACAGATATTTTTATTGGCTTAGAAGACACTGAAATGATAGGTAAGAGGGAAACTTATTCTTCTGCTTTTTTATTTATATCAGGCATGGAGAATAGGCCTATTCGTTATGAAAAACGCATTTTAGTTCCGATGGGAGAATATATCCCATTTGAATGGTGTCAAAAATTAGCTGCAAATTATGGAATAGCAGGTTCATTTCAAGCAGGGAATGAAGCTAAAGTTTTTCAAGGTGTAGTTCCAATAGGGTGTTCGATTTGTTATGAGGAATTATTTGGTCATATGATGAGTGACAATCGAAAGCAAGGAGCAGAGTTATTGGTAAATGTGACTAATGATGGATGGTTTCCTGGATCAACTT
>JAUXSJ010000307.1 GCA_030679615.1 Parachlamydiaceae bacterium
GTAATGGGAGTCGTCCTACGGACTCTAGAACAAATTAAAAAACACTTATAAAATTAAGAGAACCTTTGCATTTTTGTTCTAGATTCCGTAGGACGACTCCCATTAAAGCCCACAGTGACTGAGAAGCGAGTTTACGAGCGACGAAGGAACTATGGGAATACGATAAAAAAAAGACAAAGAGCTCGTCAGAGCGATTCAAAAGCTTTTAAGAATCAAATCGCATACGACTCGGTAATTACAAATCATTAATGTAAAATACTATTTGTCCTGATGCGTATGCCTGCCTATCTTGTTATTTTTTAATTTTACAATGCAAATAATTGCAATCAAACTATTAATTGTTAGTTACTTTTTACTTATGGGTAAATAGGATGGACAGGGCCTTCGCACTCTAAAAAATGTTCTGAGGCTAAAGTCGAGTCTGTGACTTAGTTGACAGCTATGACTGAACCTTTACATCCTTGATGCCATTCAGGAAAAGTTATTCTGGATTGGATCTGAAAAAAGCTTGAATAGCCAAAATATTAGCTTGAGAGATCCCCTTTACTTGCTTCAGATCATCTTCTGTTGCAAGGCCAACTCTTTTCAAGCTGCCAAAGTGTTTTAAGAGTGTTTTTCTTTTTGTTGGTCCTATTCCTGGAATATCATCTAAAGCACTGCGCACAGTTTGCTTAGCTCTTCTTTTACGATGAAAAGTAATTGCTGTTCGATGTGCTTCATCTCGTATTTTTTGTAATAAAAATAAAACAGGTGAATTTTTTTTCAGATGTATAGGGTCTTTCTGCTCAAGTAAAAATACCCTTTCTTCAGTCATTCCTTTATCATGTCTCCCCTCTTCTTTTGCTAATCCAATCAAGTCAACATTTGTCACATTTAATTCGTTAAAAACTTGTTTAGCAATATTAAGGTGACCTTTACCTCCGTCAACAATGACAAGATCCGGAAGATCATTTTCATCCTTAGCTCTTCGATATCTTCGAGTTAAAACCTCTTTCATGGCTTGATAATCATCAGGTTTCGATGTTCCTTGTTTAATTCGATATGTTCGATAACGTTTACTATCTTTAGAACCATCTGTGAATGCTACCATCGAAGCGACAGATTCAAATCCGGATAATGTAGAGGTATCAAAGCATTCAATTCGAGCGGGGTAACGTGTAAGCAAAAAGCGCTCTTCCATTTCCAGTAAGATTTTTTCTCGAATAGCCTCTTGATTTTTTTGCGCTTTAAACTGCATTTCTGCATTTGTTTTAGCCATTTCCAATAAACTTTTTCTTTCACCTTTAATAGGTAATTGAAGATGTACTTTTTTACCTTTAAATTTTGAAAGAAGCTCTTCAATATTGCTTTGGTCGATGACGGGGAATGGAATCAATATTTCCGGTGGGATATCATTGAATTTTTCATAATTTTGTAAAATAAAGGAGGTTAAAAGCTCGTCATCATCTTCTGCAATGTCCTGAAAATCAAAAAAAGAAGATCCAATCAAGCGACCATTACGAAATTTAAGCTGAACAACTGCCACTTCATGTCCATGTCGATAAAGAGCTAATGCATCTAAATCTAATCCTAATGGACGATCAACATGCTGTACTTCAATTGTTTTTTCTATTTGGCGAATTGTTCGTAATATGATTGCTGCTTTTTCAAATTCTAATTGATCCGCAAAGCTTTGCATCTCGCGATTTAAATCTTGTAAAACTTCTTTATCTTGACCACGTAAAAATTTAACTGTTTGTTGAACATGATGATCATATTCCTCTTTTGTGCATTTATTCACACAAGGAGCAACACATCTTTTCATTTCATAAAGAATACAGGGTCTTGTTCGACGAGCTAATTCTTCGTTAGAACATTGCCTTAAAGGAAAAAGTCGATTTAATAATTCTAATGTTTCTCTTGCAGCATGTGCACTTGTATACGGTCCGAAATAGAGTCCATCTGCATCAGGTTTTCCTCGATAACGAACGACTTTGAGAGTGGGCCATTTATCTTTTGTGGTAATTTTAATTGAAATGTAAGTTTTATCGTCTTTAAGTAAAGCATTATAACGAGGTTTATGTTGTTTGATTAAAATATTTTCTAGAATTAATGCTTCTTTCTCAGAAGTAACGACAATCGTATCGATATGTTGAACTTTAGCAACAAGAAAAGGGACCATTAAACGGCCATCACGCCCAGGAAAAAAATACTGTTTTACTCGCTGTCGTAAGTTTTTACCTTTTCCAACGTATAAAATTTCACCTTCTCCACCCTTCATTAAATAAACACCGGGTAGAGTTGGAAATTGATCTAATTTTTTAGGATCAAAATTCATAGGTGATTTTTTATTTTGTTATTCTTCTTGTATCACTTGTAAAAGATTATTTGACTCTTTTGCTTGCATCGCCAGTTGCCCGCAAGCTGCAGCAATATCATCACCTTTCGTATAACGGCAGGTATTTACAATATTAGAACCAAATAAAACGCTTCTAAATTGCTTAATTGCTTTTTTTGAGGGTCGACTTAATCTTACTTTTGAAATAGGATTATAAGGAATCAAATTCACAGCACATTGCTTTCCTTTTAATAAATGAGCAAGCTCATGCGCGTGATCGGGATGATCGTTTATTCCTTCTAATAGGACATATTCATAAGTGATGTCTCTACCCGTTTTCTTTGAATATTCATCCATTGCAACTAAAATTTCTTCAAGAGGATATTTTCTTGCATAAGGAATGATTTTTTTACGAATATGTTGATTCGGCGCATGTAAAGAAAGAACCAAATTAACTTTTAAGCCTTCCATCGATAAACGGCGAATTCCTTCAACGATACCGACTGTTGAAACGGTGATTCTTCTTTGCGATAAATTGCAAAGCTCGGGATCACATAAAAGATTAATGGCTTTAATAACTGAATCATAATTTTTTAAGGGTTCGCCCATTCCCATAAAGACGACATGAGAAACCTTTTCATCTTTCTTAAAAAGCCAATGATTAATTTGCAAAATTTGCTCTATGATTTCTGCTGGCCTTAAGTTCCTAAAAAACCCTTGTTGTCCCGAAGCGCAAAAAGCGCAACGCACTGGGCATCCAACCTGCGAAGAAACGCAAACGGTTCTTCTGTCGCCAGAGCAAATTAAAACAGATTCAACAAGTTGTCCATCTCGAAGACGCCATAAAAATTTATTTGTCTCTTGATCTGCAGAATCTGTAACACTGACTAATTCAAGCATCGGTAAACGAATGTATTTTGCGAGTTTTTCTCGTAATTCCTTGCTTAGATTCGTCATCTCATCCCAGGAAAGAACTGCTTTTTGATAGATCCAATTGAGGATCTGACGTGCATGGAATTCTTTTTCGCCCTGTTCTTTTAACCAATCAGCTAGTTCTTTTTGATTAATATCAGTAAAGTCTTTCATAAAACCTTGATAAATAAAATTTTAGTTAACTTATAACATAAATTATAATTAAAAGTCTCTTAAATAAGATGTTTTCTATTTTTAAAACTTTGCTGTTTAAAAAATTCGACGAGTTAAAGTAGAATATCCGTGAAGTTTTAAAATCGTATCCCATAATGATTTTAAATAAAAAAAATAATTCGAAAACTGAACACACTATTAGGAGTTCAAATGTCTAAATTCACACTGTTCTTATGCTCATTAGCTATTGTTAGTGGTATGGGTTATGCAAATGAAGATGAATCTTCAACAAGCGACAAAAAAGTTTCAGAAGAAGCAGTTGTTGCGATGGATGAAGAAACTAAAGAAGAAGGAACACCTGTTGCTTGCAAACATAGCAAAAAAGATAAATCCTCTACAGCTTCTACACCTGATGAATCTTCAACTTTAGCTAATGCAGAAGATTCTGATAAAGAAACAAAAGAAGAAGAAACTGTTGCTTAGTCTATAATTCTTTGGAGAGAGGTAATTGATTGATTACCTCTCTACTCTCTCCTCATTCAAAAACTGAACGATTCAAAAGTCTATTCAAAGTCATATGCAATTATCCTGAACGATTATAAAAAAATAATCTCACCCAAATTGGGTTCAGGTATGCGATTTGCAATTTGAGAGAAGAATTTTGGAAAAAGCCTTATGATTGATCTCAAATTACAAATCACAAGCCAGACCCCATGACTCCACTGCTTTCATCTGTTTTATAGACAAAATTAATTAGCGTATTAAAAGCTGCCATTTCCTTTAATTTGCATAATTAATAATTTCTTGAAGATTGCTTTGTAAAACATCCCAATAAGCTCGTTCTCTACTATAAACTGAACCATCTTTATTTTTTGCTGGTTGAATAGCATCTAGAGCACGAAATATAACCCCTAGTCTTACATTACTGTGATAATATTCCTTCATTTTATAATTTCCATAACAAAATTCATCATGCGGAATTCCCACAGAATCCATTTCAAGAACTTGTTTAAAATGAGCAATATTATCTTTAGTAATGTGATTAGGATAATCTTTAAGCCATTTTGAGGCACAATTTATTTCTTTAAATAAAAGTAATATTGTGCTTAAATCTAATCCTCGATATGGCTTAACATTATTTTGAATAGCTTGTGGATTTGTAATTGCAAAAAAATATGTTTTAATCCAATTTTTAGATTCAGGATTTATAAGTGATTGTATTCCTCCCGGCGAAGCATTCATCAATAAAAGCCTAAAAATTTCTAAATCATTTTTCTCATCACTTTCTAAAGAATCTTCTTTATAACTAGAAATTGCTTTCATAAAACGGCTTTTAAAGAGCATTATCACTCTATCAGCAACATCAACAATTTGTGTCACTGCACAATAATCTGAATAAAATTCTTTAATACATTTTTCTGCATCGTCAATATTTTGCAATTCTTCAGGAAAAGATTTCGTTTTCTTTCTAAAATTCATCAATATTGCTGCAAGAGAATGAAATTCATCATAATCAGTTGAAGCAGATCCATTAAGAATAGGTATAATTGCTTCAGGCCAGCATCTAAAATTTATATTACCTATCATTTTATCTCACCCTTCAATGTATTGTAGATACACTAATAAAAACTGCCTTTTCTTCTAATTAGCACTTTTGATAAATGATTCAAGATTGCTTTGTAAACAATCCCAATAAGCTTGTTCTCTACTAAATGGTACACCCTCTTTATCTACAGCTGGTTGTGTGTAATCAAGAATCCGAAATTCTTCTACAAGATTTACATACTTTTCATAATACGGTTGCATGAAATGGTTCTTAAAAATTTCCTCATGCTGTATTCCTTGAGAATCCATTAAAAGAACTTCCTTGAGTTGTGCTACAGTTTGTTTATTAACTTGTTTAGGATAAAATTCAAACCACCCTGATGCTTCCCCTCTTTTTGTTGATAACTCTATCATCTTCTCAAGAGTCAACCCCCTATATGCTTTTACATTGAATTTAATAATTTCATGATTAGTAAT
>JAUXSJ010000309.1 GCA_030679615.1 Parachlamydiaceae bacterium
TATTGGAGACAAGGGGCAAAAGTTGGTTAATAATGACTTTCATATATTTTTTCCTGCCCAAGTAATGCCTTTTTCGGGAATGGGATATGGAGATGTTGAAGGGTTAGATGTTGAAGCCAACTTAATGCTAAGGATTGGAGAATCCTACTATTTGGAACAGGATAGCAAACGACGCAAAGAAATCCTTGAAGCAGCAATTGACAAAGCACACGATTTGAAAATGGGAGCAAAGACCAATGATGATGATACCTTGAAAAATGAGCGTATGAATGACAAACTAAGAGGATTGAAAAAAGCCGATATGGCTGCTGCAAAAACGGATGCCGAGAATTATTCAAAAAATACAAAAGCGAGTACAGGTCAATTGCAAGAGTTTTTAGAATCCGGTCAAGTAATCTCTACGCCACTATTGGAAGGCGGGAAAGTTCAGAGGGACCCTATTTCAAGCGATATTGAAGGCGTATTTATGGACATGGGCACGTTTTTCATCCAGATAAAACCTGATCAAAAGACAGATAAGCCTGGAAAAGGCGCAAGGACTGACCTCTCAAGTGACATTGCAAATAAAGCACTAAAATACTCTTTTGACAATAAAGGTATTGTAACAAAGCTTGTTAATTTTCCAGTCAAAGTAACTGTTACGATTCAAACATTTTATAATAAGGAGTCAAATCCGGATAGCAATTCTGGCTATGGTCGCGGCACAACCGAGCAAGATAAGAAAAGAGGCGCAACAACGCTTAGGTTTCATGAAGGAAGTCATGGTAAAGATTATATTGATTATCTTAAAGCCAACCCATTACCATTATTTAAGGTTGGGATGACAAAATCTAGCCTTTTGAAAGGAATGGATGCACTAACAAAAGCCAGTGATTACAGCAACAAACATACTGACGAAGTTGGATCCCCAACAGAAAAAGAATATAAAAGCAAATCAAAATAGTAGATTGGTATTCCATTTATTGCAGTTGATAATTATGCAATTTGAAGAGTATTTCTTGATGGAAAATCTGAGCAGGTCTTTTTACCAAATCCATAAATAAAAATGCTCACGCCAGCCAAGCAAACTGAAAATCAAGCCACCAAAACCACCGCCACGAACGGCTCGTTCTTCGGCAACGGTGGCAGTGCGCCCTTTTTTCAGGCAAAGCTGACGGTAAATCAGCCGGGGGATGTGTATGAGCAGGAAGCGGATAAAGTTGCGGATCAAGTGGTGCAACGTTTGGAGAATCCGTTGGCAAATAATGCCCCTATTGAAGTGTCTTCCCTTTTCAATACAGTACAGCCCGCAGTGGCTGTTCAAACCAAATGCGATGCTTGTGGAGAGGAAGAAGAGGTCCAGCGAAAGGAGGAAAAAGGAGAAGAAAAGGAGAAAATACAGCGCAAAACAGCGTCTGGCTCAAGCGGGCAGCCCAATGATGATGACCTTGCCGGCCGGCTGCAAGCAACGAAGGGTGGTGGTTCTCCGTTGCCCAAAGATACGCGGGAAGGTATGGAAGGGGCTTTCGGGGCGGATTTTTCTACCGTACGCATCCATACCGGGAGTGAGGCGGTTGGTATGAGCCGCGATATCCAGGCACGCGCATTTACGCATGGGAGTGATGTCTATTTTAATGAAGGGGAGTTTGATGCGGGGAGTGGGGAAGGGAAGAGGTTGTTGGCGCATGAGTTGGTGCATGTGGGGCAACAAAATGGTGAGGGACAAATACATATGAAAAGTGAGAAAGAAACGGTAAGTGATTCTGAATTAACTGAAAACGAAAAAGAAAGACTAAGGAATGAATTGAAAATTATTAATTATATAGAATCTGGCAACCCAAATTTATTTTATTCTATAAGAAAAAAAGTACTTAGTGAGTATTGGGATATTTTTTATGTTAATTATTTTATGGAGGAATTTGGAATTGAAAAGGATGGGAACCCATTGAATTGGGAAGAATTTAATGCAGCATTTGTAATTGATAGAGGAATTAGAAATCTAACCCTGGAACTACCACCTAAAAGACCGTCGTTATTGAAAGAAAAAGAAAAAAATGTATTTAATGATGATGCTATAGATCAATCTACTTCCGAAGAAAATACTTCGAATTTAATAATCGATGAACCTATCATAATGCCTTCAAACGAAGACTCTTTGCCAGGGTCAGATATTTGGAATTATAATGAATACGAATATGTAAATAAGAGCCAGCGCCAAATTGACGAAGAAAACTGGAATCCTCAATATTCCGCTTTTTCTGACCCAATCTATGGAAAAGATGTTAACTTATATGTTGAGTTATCCTCAGCACAAAAAGAATATTATAGATGGGATGAAATACGCACCCAATGGAAAGAAGTGAACCATGACTCAGATATTGGAAAGAAAACGCTTGATCAATGGATTCGGAAACACATAAAGTTAGGGTGGAAACCCGGCGATAATATTCCATATATCAAGGAAACAAAAGTAAAATTCGATAATGAAATTCCCACTATTCAGGCATTCTCTTATTCTGATGCGTTCAAGAAAGCAGGCGAAATAGGGCTGACCCGAAACACTAATTCAAAATTTATTTGGGAACGAAAAATATCAGGGAAAACCACTACACAATTATACAACTTTGCACCGCCAGATGTTTACTATAATCGTACCTACCTTGATAAATTGCAAAAAAAGCAATATCTGGAAGATATGTATACAATTCTTGAGAATGATGAATTGTATCAAACGGCATTATTGGAAAACGGATTTGAAGATCAGTTTACGTTAATGGTAAGGCGTACTCAAATGCGGTTAGGCGAAAAGCCGGAAGGGAAATTGACTCCGGAAATGATAGAAGCGTTCCGGAAAAAGGCAAACGAGATTAGGGAGACCAAAGGAAAAAATCAAGAAAAAGCCATTGAATCTGAAAAAAAGGATAGTATCGAAAAGAAAGGATGGAATCAACCTAAATGGACTTATGTAGGAAAAGCTGATGACGGTGTTCGTGAAGTATATGAATATAAATGGCGTGATTATCCTGCAAAAACAGTAGCTCTTTCTTCTAACTTTTTGGACGTAGTAAATAAAGCCAGTTCCGGCGCCGATGTAGATTCTGAAATTGAGACATTACAGAAAGATGAAATATTTGCATTGCCATTTAACATAAGGAAGCAATGTATTATGACTATTGCAACCGGGGACTTAGTAGGTCCCGGTGATGAAGAATCCATTTGTCGCTTATTAGAGCATGTTCCTCAGGACCAGTATGATGACATCGCTTTATGGATGAATTCACAACCAAAAGATTTTAATAAAATAAAAAAAGAAGTAGAACATGATGATGTGAGAAAAAAATTCAACAACCTAATGGCAGATCGCTATTCTAAGGTTGAAAAGAATGGTCAGCTGGTTGAAGGCGATGTTGTAACGAAATCTTTGGAAGAGGACTACGAATCTTTCAGGAAGGAAACACTCAATGATTCTTATAGTGCTGACTCCGAAGCATATAAAATGCCAGATAAATTAATGAGGCGATTGGAGTATGAACATAAAGAGTATAATGAAAAAACCGGTAAAAAGATTTACGTTGAAGCACTTGGGCAAAAGATTTACCGGGAGAGTATACGCATTAAATCTCTGAAAGTAGTTCTGGATGGATTTTTAGTAGGCGATGAAGATGAAGAAACGCTATCAAATTTGCTTACCTATCTTCCGGAAAATGAAATTGTAGCCAAACAGGTGCGACGCGAAATCGCTGAAGCCTTATTGGATCATAAATATCTTCAATTTACATTTTTATCAAAACTTCATACGTTTACACACGGAAATGAATACACTGCGTTAAAAAACGCTCTTGACACTATTTATAAGGAAAATGGAGATTTGTTAGCAGGAAGGATCGAAGAGAAATTGGACGATCCTAACAAAGATTTTACCCATATTGAATATTTTAGCACCTATGCTTCAAAAGAGGTATTCAAATACCTTGATGATGATCATAAATTCAAACTTATTGAGGCTATCGAAGATGGATTGTGGGAGGGAGGCGACGATGAAGAGGCAATTATTGCTATACTTGAGAGTGTTGGTCTTCAGGAAGAGAGGCAGGCTGAAAAGGCGGCGTCGGAATTAGAGTATGATAATTTTATGACAATAGCTAAAGCAAAGAAACAATCCTTTGCTGATAAGATCTTATATGAAGATGGCAGCAAGAAATTCCTTATCCTTTGGAATTCGATTGGTGGTGATAACTATATCAAGATAGAAAGACTTCTTAACGAGATGGACCTCGAACATGCGGATGCAAGCAAAAATCTTGCAAATAAGAGTGTTAGTAATGAAGACAAAAGGTACCATATCAAATATATGTCAGAATT
>JAUXSJ010000178.1 GCA_030679615.1 Parachlamydiaceae bacterium
ATGAACTCTTTATGTTCATTTAAGGGGATTCCACAGATTAAATTACCAATGATATTTCCCAACATGAATGCAATTAAAAAACTCCCTAGAAAAAAAACACCATCCCACATCCATCTCCACCATATCATTTTTTCTTTGCTACGAAATTCAATGGCAACAGCTCGGAAAATTAAGCCCGATAATAAAATCATTACAGGCATGTAAAAAGCAGAAAGCTTTGTTGCATAAATATCAGGAAATCCTGCAAAAAGTGCCCCGCCTGCTGTTACAAACCAAACTTCATTTCCATCCCATACTGGGCCAATCGAGTTCAACATGATACGTCTTTCTATATCTTTCTTAGGAAATAAATGAAGCATACCAACTCCAAGATCAAATCCATCTAAAATAGAATAACCTGTAATCAAAATCACAAAAATTGTAAACCAACCAAATTCTAAATTAGAGAGTGTAATCATGACTATCCTTTGTCAATAAATGTTTCAAACCATGATAGGGGGTGGATTCATCTTCTTCCTCTTCTGTTTGAAGAGGTCCATGTTTAATTTTTTCATTTAGTAAATAAATAAATAGTAGAAATAAAATGAAATATAACACTCCGAATAAAATTATCGATCCTAAAACTTGATTTGCAGTCACCGCTTTCGATAAACCTTCCGAAATGCGTAATAAATTATAAACGATCCAAGGATAGCGTCCCGTTTCTGCACAATACCATCCTGCTTGATTTGCTAAATGAGGAAAAATTGCAGAAACGACCATTGCTCTTAATAACCATGGATGATTATATAATCGATTTTTCCTTTGTAATAAAATTCCGAAAATTGAAATCAAAAACATGAAAAGCCACATTCCAATCATAATTCTAAATACATTAAATAAAACAGGCACATTAGGCCAATCTTCTTTTGGAAATTGATCTAATCCTTTTATTTCTGCATCCATGTCTCCAAACGATAAATAACTCAATAATTTCGGTATTTGAATGGCATAATCTAAAGATTCAGTTTTACTATTAACGATTCCAAATAATGTCAGAGGTGCGCCTACTTCAGTTTTGTAGATAGATTCAAAAGCGGCTAGTTTTGCAGGTTGATATTCAGCAACGATCTTACCGCTTTTATCACCTGAAATTAATTGTAGAATAGCTGTTATAAAAGCAACCACTAAACCGATTTTCATAGAAGCAATAGAAAACTGCGGATATTTTTTCTTTAACATATAATAAGCCGAAATGCTAATCACTAGAAAAGCACCCGTCATCCAGCAGCCTAAAATTACATGAATTAAGCGTGTCATAGATGAGGGATTGAATACCATTGCCCAAAAATCGGTAATTTCAGCCCGCGCTTCTAAACCATGTCCAACGATATGATAGCCTGTTGGAGTTTGCATCCAAGAATTGGCAACAACAATCCAAATGGCACTAAAATGTGCACCCAAACAAACCATCCAGGTAGCAAAATAATGAAGCTTACGTCCTACTCGATTCCAACCAAAAATTAAAATTGCTAAAAAACCAGATTCAAGAAAAAAAGCAAAAACACCCTCTGCTGCAAGAGCACTTCCAAAAACATCACCTACGTAACGTGAATAGGTAGCCCAATTTGTTCCAAATTCAAACTCCATGACGATTCCAGTAGCTACCCCCATCGCAAACGTTAATGCAAAAATTTTAGTCCAAAATTGTGCAATTTTTAAATAGAGAGGTTGATTCGTAAATATATAAATCGATTCTACAATCACCATGATGAGGCCCAATCCAATACTTAATAAAGGAAATATGTAATGAAACATAATTGTAAGGGCGAATTGTAAACGGGCAAGAATTAGAACATCCATTTTTTTATAGCATCCTGTCAAAATGATTTTTTTAAGAGTAATGATTATGCATAAAAAAAATTTCGAATAAAGAAATTAATAAAATATTTAATATTAAAATATATTTTTGTTTTATTCACGCTTATTATTACTTGAAAAAATATCGTAGTAGATACCTATCATTGATTGATTAAATTTTGACATTGATCTAATCTTTATTAAAATTAGAAAAATATTATCAATTAAAAGTAGGAATAATATGGATTCACAAATAAGACCAATTGAATCGACAGTAATTAATGAAATTATTGATAAAAAAAAAGAAAGCGAAAGCAACGAAATTAAATATGCTTTAGAAATTCTCAAAAATGCAAAGTTAGATAAAGTACAAAGTAAAGCTTTATCTCAGATTACTGCCCGTCAAATTTATCTTGATGCTTGCGCAATTGAAAATGATGATGATGTCAGAAAAATTAAATTACTAAAAACTGCAGCTACTATAGGAAACCCTGATGCATGTAATAAAATGGCTGATATTTACTTTGAAAATGAAAAATATGAAGAAGGATATGAATATCTTAAAAATGCAATTAAAATAAATCCGGACCATTGGGAATCAAAATATCGACTTGGCGATGTCTTTCTTCAATCTGACAAAGATGATGAACGTATTTTAGGAAAAAAATACTTAAAGGAAGCAGCTGAAAACGGATTTGCTTTTGCGGTACAAGATTCTATTAAAAACGCTAAGGATAAATGTAACTTTCAAAAAGTTGTGAATCTATATTCTCAAGAAAATTATAATAAAAGTGATGAAGACTTCTATGAGTTGGCTCTGATTCTAGAAAACCACCCAGAAGTTCAATCAAATTATAATAGTCGTGACTTAATCTTAACTTTAAGCAATAAAGGACATTTTCGTTCAATTTTAAAATTAATCAATCATTATATTGCTCAAGGAAACACTACTGAAGCAATGGAATGGTGTGATAAAATTGAGGAAAGGACAAAGCTCGCTCTCTTTGAAAAATATGAACTGGCAGTGATTTATACCTCTACATTAAAAAGTTGTAAAAAATATTATGATAAAGGGATTGCTCACTTAAATGACAATTTAAAAAATAATCATTTTGAATCTATAAAATTGCTTATGCAATTTGATCCAGAATTGAAAAAAATTAAAGAAAATGAGTTCTATGAAAAGAGACTTCAATTGGATGCAAAATTACTTGATAGAATATTTGTAAATGTTGAATACCACCCAAATGCTCCTGGATTTCGTTTTGGTAATGTTCAATGTCCTAAAAATACATCTATAAATTATCCATACTTACATGCTAATAAAGTAAGTTTATCAAATTTACATTTTATTGCGACTCAATTCCCAACAGAATATCAAATAAATCATTTTATATCGCAATGCATAAATCAAAAAAATCTCATAGTTAATTTAACAAATATAAATGACAAAAATAAACATCAACTTGAAGACTATTGTGAAGATTTTCATGATTCAATTAATTATTCATTTGAACATACAGAGTCCAAAGAAATGTTCAATATGATTCTTTCTGGATATATCATTAAAAGTAAGAATGATTTTAATGATAAAACTTTTTTACGAAGATTGCAATATAAGGGATGGCCAGACCGTGAAACTCCCAATTCTAAAGAATTAAAAAATCTAGTTGAATGTGTTTTAGGTTATGAAAACTCAGAAAACCAACGGATTACTGTCCATTGCGTGGCGGGTTCTGGACGTGCAGCAACATTTATTGTGGCGTGTGCACTTTATAAATATATTCAAGAAAATAAAGAAGGTTCTATTACCCCAGAAACTTTATTAGAGGTCTTAAAAGGCCTCATTATAGAAGTTCGCACTCAAAGAGGAAAAGACTCAATGAATCAAGAGCAGATTGTTTTTCTATTTAATTGGGGGAGAAGTTTAGCTAATAACAAAATTTAAAAGAAATTTAATTCTTTACTTTTTCAGATTCCAAAGCTTCGACTTGTCGCATATGCGTTAAGCTAAAAATAATAAATTGTTAAAACATAATGATTTTTAGCCTGAAAGCGAAAGAGGACTTTCGCACTCCAAACGCTTCGTGAAGACACCATTAAGTTTACGCGAAGCGTTTGGAGTGCGA
>JAUXSJ010000319.1 GCA_030679615.1 Parachlamydiaceae bacterium
TATTGCTATTAAGCTTTTTTTAAAAACAATCCATTTAATAAAATTAAATTTTAAAAAAATATTTGTATTTAATAAAAAATACGCATAAAATCTATAAAAATTAAACAAAGGAGTTTAAACGATAAATCGTTTCTTCTTTGCGAACATTCATTCAAACCCTCGGCTTTAGCCAATTTCAATTAATATAAATTTAAAATAGAAACTAGGCAGAAAATAAATGACAGAACGATATTTACGTCAGAGAAAAAAATTTAAGCAAAAAAGCTCAACACTCATGTCAAATAAAAAATGGATTAAGTTTTTCAATATAATGACAGAATTTTCAGAGAGCTTGTGTTATTACAAGACCATTGAGTGTGAAAATTTTACGAGAGGCGTTTTCCCTTATTCCTCTCTACAAATATATGATACATTTCTTGAAGATGGTTTATTTGGCGCCCCCTGTGAGTATGAAATAATTGAATGGATCCTTATTCCTATAAAAGCCTATTCCCCGATGAGTAGAAACACAATATATGAAGATATTAAGGCTGGTGATATCCTAACAGAATTATCCAAAAAAGGAATATTTCCTATAGAACATGTTACGATTAAACCAGAAAATGGTATCACCATCTATAAAACTTTCGTAATTTATGATTATCTAATTATTAAGGGATACAATCGTCATTCCGAACCACCATTACCAAAACCAAGAAGAGGACCAGCTGGACATCGCCAAAAACAAAACTGAGGCTTCCACCATTAAATCAATAAGTCCTTACTTGAAAACGGAATATACCTTTCATCTTTCAAATTACGCGGGTCGTCAAGTTTCGGGATTTGCATTGCTCGTGTATGAAAAGAGTAATCTAAAGTTTTTTCCTATGAAGTGAATGATCAACATCCCAAAACTCAAAATAATCAGCTACAATAAATTAATTATTGTGAGTGTGTTCCAAATAAAACAAAGAAAATAACAACGATAATTTTTTAGAACAAATTCAAAATCGTCAACTTAACCTCCAAGAAGCTAAAGTTGTAATTGAAAAACCATCAGTAAATACAATGAAACTTGATGAATTTAGTCAAAATTTAAAAAAAGTTGGCATGCCAGCTGAAAAAAAAATGGCATCGAATTAGGCCATGTTGTTGAACACGCTTTAATCATTGATGCAGCAGATCAGGAAATCAATATTATACACAACATTGAAGTTGCAGAAATCCTTGAAGATGAAATAATCGCACGTCAACTTCAACAAGTTTATGACGATGAAGTGCTCGCCTATGAGCTTCAAGAACAATTTGATGCAGAATATGCCGGACTTTAAACAGTCATTTTTTTTTATTTCCCTGGAGCAGCGAGAGTCTGAAAGACTCGAAGCTAATTCAGGGAAACAATTTTATATTTTGCAAGAAAAATTTAGATAACTTATTATTCACTTCATTAACAAATTTTTTAATTCATTTCATAAATACATAAATATTGACGTAAATACATTTTTTAGATATTACTACATATATTAAATAAAATTTACTATATATGGAAGTCAAAATGAGTTTAAAAAATCTATCATTTAGATTACTTATCCTTTTAATAAGCAGCACAAACATTGTAGAAGCTGGAAAAAATACTGGAAAACGAAAATTTGATGAATTTCAACAAAATAACAATGAAGATATTGATTCACGAAATAAAATTATCAAAACAGACAATTTTTCTACAATTAAAGAAATTGAAAAAAAAATAATAGAAGAAAAAACAAAATATTTTAATTTATTTAATAGCATAAATAACATCAATCAACAAAACAATATTTTTAATGCTAATCAAGCAAATGAATTTGAAAGAATGAACTATATTAATCATATTAACTATATTAACAATGTTGGACTAATAAATGATGTTAATTATACAATAGAATTCAATTATACAAATTCATTAAATTATATCAATTACATTAACCATGTAAGATCCTTTAATTCTATCAACATGATGAACAATATCAACCAAACAAATGATCTTCGTCGTCAAGAAAATATTATCAATGGTCTTATCGAACGTCATAAACAAGCAATACTAGATGCAGAAACACATTCTGCCAACACTCAAGAAGTTGATGAACATAATGAAAACGCTGCACAATCTACATCGCCTGACAAAGAAGTGAATACAGAACTTGACCCTGGTCCAAGCGCCATTGATTGCAGCCAAACACTTTTAAACAAAGAACAAGAAGACAAGGATTATTATGATTTTCTTGAATTCCTTGCAACCCAAAAAGACGAAGAGGATTGAGACAGTCTTAAAGTTTAATTTCATAAAAAAACCGTCACACTATAAGACATAGTATTTTCCAATCTACCGGACAAAAAATGAAATTGCTTCGGTTTCACCTCTCCCCTTGTGGGAGAGGTCGGCCCGCAGCGACGGGTGAGGGGTATCTAAAGCGTTTACAAAAAACAACACCATCATGCCATAATCTAAGCATTGTCAAACAAATACGCAGCTCTCCAAAATTATAAAATACCCCTCACCCGCTCCCTTTGGTCGCGACC
>JAUXSJ010000331.1 GCA_030679615.1 Parachlamydiaceae bacterium
CCTAATTTATCTTATCAAAAGAAATGCAGGATGTTCTTAATAAATAATGTTGCTTAATGAAAGAAAGCATGAATTAAATAACGAATTACCAAATAGAAATATAAACTTGAAAGTAGTGATGAATATATTAAAGGTGAAAGATATTCGAACAGTCATTAATTGGTGTAAACGAAACGGCATTTTTATTTTCAAAATTGGGAAGGAAAAATACGTGAATAAGATAGAACTCGAATTGGGTATTGATAAACCATTTATAGAATCACTAAAAATAAAACATCCAGAGAATTGGAAGGAAATTTATTGCGCATTTAAGGAAGGAGATTATTTTGCCATTTTAGATCAAAATTTTCAAAAAGATTCAATTAGCAAATTAAAATTTGTAGCACCAGGAAATTCTGGAAATGATTTCATTAAAAAGATTGCCAATAAAAAAAGGTAGAATGTCCAGCTTAAGAAATCCAAAAAAAATAAAAATTCCTGGGCTTTACGTCTATTGTAATAAGTGTAAACTTAAAGTAGATCAAAAATGTGGTCTAACTGGCAAAAAAATCAATTCATGTACCGTAAATGAGAATCATAAGTATAAAGTCTTTGTTTATATTCCAGGATCTGATGGAAAAGCAAAAACAAAGGTTTTAGATACAAAAGATGAAAATGAAGCTATAAAACAAGCTCTTGCTTTTAGGGAAGAATTGGAAAAATGTAATTATTCAAATAAAATAAATGTGACAAAAACGCATGTGCCAAGAACGATCGTTGAAGGCATGGCCTATTACATTTCATATTTAAATAATGAAACACCTCATGAGCAGGAGCATAAGCAAAGATCAAAAGGACATTTAAATGAAGTAGAACGTTATTTTAAATATTTCTTGGATTATTTAGAAAGTCAGGAAATAATCATTACTTCAATTACAATTGAAAAATTGGATAAAAATGTTGTTGGTAAACTAAAAAGCTATTTATTGAATGAAAAAAATTATGCTCCAAAAACTTACAATAAATACATTGGGACTATGAGGGTTTTTATTGCTTTTTTAATTGAAGAGTTCGATTTCCGAATGAAAAACCCTTTTAAAGGCTTTAAAAGATTAAGAAGTGAAAAAAAGATCAATACCATAGATAAAGCAGAATTTCATGATCTATTAAAAATAATTACGCCGGATAATGGCATTGAAACTTTAAGTACTGGCGAAAAGAAAAACCACTACAAACCTTGGTTAAAAGGAGCTCTCCTCTTGGCGTTATTAACAGGTAGAAGAAGGGAGGAACTTGTAAAAATGAAATTTAAAGGTATTATTGAAGATGCTAATAAAGAGCCTATTTCGATTTGTATCGAAGATTTTAAAGTGAATCGGAGCAATGACCTATCCGCTAAAGAATCTATCAAGGTGATTTATGTACCTGTTATTTCGCCTCTTAAAAATTTGCTATACACACTTGAATATTATAAATATAAAGAAACTGACAAATATATCCTTGCACCGGAAGAAAAAATGGAAAGACGGACAATAATGGATTTTATCAGTAAATCCTTCACCCATTATTATAAACAGCTTAAAACAGGTAAGAAATTACAATTCTACGATCTTAGAAAAACTTACATTTCACATCTTTATGCCAAACATGGCGAAAAAGCAAGAATTATTACCAAACACTCCAGTGAAGATGTGATGATGAACCATTATATCGACAAAAAGGTGATTGCTGAAGTAGCCATGGATTTTGATTTATTTGATCTGTAAACCACACTAAAATTGACCGATTTTAACATAAAATCAATCTCAAAACCCACCTTTTCAAATGTTAAATCCGACTCCAAATCTGACTCTTGTTTTAAATGGAAATTTTCAAGGTTTATTTCAAAAATTAAACCCTTGATAATCAAGGGTTTATTTAGTAGCGGAATCGAGAGTTGAACTCGAGACCTCAGGGTTATGAATCCTGCGCTCTAACCATCTGAGCTATCCCGCCATTTTATAGGGGTGCAAATATAAAACATTCGTTTATAATAGCCAAAACAAAATATTTATTTAATTTCTATTTGCTTTCTTGTTAAAAATTTATATATTTCCGAAAATTTTGGAGATATGTCGAATAAAAAGAAGGTTTCGTCTGTAAAAAAAAGCAAGCCGAAAAAAAACAGTAAGTCTGACAAAAAAGCGATAAAAAAAGTTGTTGCAAAAAAAGCGGCTAACAAGCCAGCGCCTAAAAAAAATTCAGCAAAACCAGCTCCAAAAAAATCAAATATTAAAATTGTTTCAAAAAAAATAAACAAAACAGCTAAAAAGGTTGTTACTAAGGCGAAAGCTGTCGCTAAAAAAGTTGTAAAACCTGCAAAAAAAGTTGTTACCAAAAAACAAATTGTTACTAAAAAACCTATATTGAAAAAAATCGAACCAAAAAAAGCAGCAGTTAAAGTTATTCCTAAAAAAATTGAAGTAAAGAAAATAGAGATCAAAAAGGAAAAACCTGTTAAAGAACCTATTAAACAAAATCCTGTTGTTCTTAAAAAAGAAATACCTGTTAAAGAAGAAAAAATAGCTGAAACCCTTAAAAAGAAAGAATATAACGGAACTGAAGTTTTAGCGATCACAAATACGATTCCTAAAAAAGAAAAAGTAGAAATTTCACTTTCTAAAATAGCTTCAATATCAAGTTCGATCACTAATCCGGTTAAAAAAACCGATTCTTATGCCATAAAGCCTGAAAAAGAACCAAACGGTAAATTTGAATTAGAGTTTATCATTCATGCTTCGGCAGATATGTTGTATGAATTCTTATCAACGCCAAGTGGCCTTTCTGAGTGGTTTTGCGACGATGTAAATATTCGCAATGGCATTTATACTTTTATTTGGGACGGACAAATGCAACAAGCACGTTTATTAAAAACCGTGGATGTACTTTTAGTTCGTTTTCAATGGGTAGATAAAAATGATGGAAGTTATTTTGAATTCCGGATTCAACGTGATGATCTTACTAACGACATTTCATTAATAATTACTGATTTTGCAGACACAAATTCTGAAAGAGAGTCTTCAAAATTATTATGGGCAAGCCAGGTTGAAAAACTGATGCATGTAATTGGTTCTATTTTTTAATCTTTTCTTGATTTTTTGTTACTTAAAAAAATCATTTTATTCTTTTACTATTTTCTTTTAAATCGTTTTAATAGAATTGATGTACCGTTTTAGTTCGTGAAACGTAAGTTTTATTGAGTGAGTAGATTGTGTTTTTTTAACATATCCCTTAACTTCAAGAAAACCCTTCCAAGATGATTCGCAATAT
>JAUXSJ010000332.1 GCA_030679615.1 Parachlamydiaceae bacterium
ACTAATTGTATGGTATCCAAATAATGATAGATCCATTTGATCTAATTGTGGATCTGGTTTCAACCAACTATATTGTTTTTCTTGGTATTTTAAAATATATCTTAAAGTTGATGAAGGAATTTGCTTTTGCAGTAAAAATAATTCCACTCTATTGTTAAAAGCATTTTTTTCAAGTGGATTAGACGATGTCATTAAATCTCTATAGGTATTTACCATACTTGGTGAAAAGTAGGACCATACTTGCTCTGTTCCAACAAAGGGTGCATCTGGATGAGAATAGAGCTTAAAGGATTGTTCTTTTGCTAAACGTCTATTTAACTCTTCTTGGATATCCTCTTGATAAGCAAGAGCTATTTGAAGTCCTAGTCCGGTTTCTAAGAAATCTTTTTGAATCACACCGTCATTTAAAAAATTAGGCCCCCAAACCCCGCCATAATTTTTTTTATCTTCATTGTCTGTAGCAAGGAAATTTGCCATGTCTTCAAGTTCTAATCGCGTGACGTCATGGCCATTGACAGCCTTGAATGCAATCTGTTCACGCCAAATATTAGGATTAGAATCTAAAGTGCCTTGTGTTCCAAAAAAGGAAAAGGAAATGATAATGACAATTGTCACTAGAAGAAAAATGTATCGTTGGTATTTGCGAAAAAAATGAAGCATGGATGAAAAATCTCCAGGTTAAAGGGAATAAGTTGGTTATCAATTTAGCAAAAATAAAAATTAGAGATATAGAACAATTTTGTTTATTAACGAATGTCGCATAATTTTTACAGCGAAAGTTAATTTAACGCAGAGACGGAGAGACGCGAGAGGCAGAGAGAAAAACATTTTATTTATTACAGTTTCTACTTCTCTTTCAATTTAAAATGTTTTTCTCAGCGTCTCTTACGTCTCTCCGTCTCTGCGTTAAATTAACTTTCGCTGTAAAAAAATATGGAATTTTGTTTTGATTTAAATTGAAGAGATCATCTCTTTCATCAAATTTCGTAATGCGCTTCTCGTTTCCTCAATCTCATGTTCATCATCATGTTCCAATAAATAACAACTTTCGCTTTGCATCGACTGAATAATTTTTTCTGATTTTAATGCATTTGTTAAAAATTCTTCAGAAAGTGGAGCAAGTGATAGCGATCCTTGATGCAAAAAACCTTGTTTTGTACGCCTTTGTGCCGCTCCACCTAATTTTTTCCCTTTTACAATAAGATCATATTGCGTCGCTTTAGCCATACAAAAAGCTCGGCAATCTTTGTCCACATTCTCTTCCTTAACTAATAATTCTGGCTGGACTTCATTTATACTCCATCGACTAACCAATCGACTTAAAAAATGATTAACACATGCATAATTATCTAAGGTATTCAATGAATACTGTGAACAATGAGAAGGCACTAAAATCGAAAATGCAAAATCACTAAGGTGAAAAGTGATTCCCCCACCTGTTGGACGACGTCCGATTTTTATCCCTTTTGCATTTAAGTAATTTAAATTTAAATGCTCTTCAGGATGAATAAAATAACCATGAGTGATTGAAGGAGAATTCCATTGATAAAGATGTAAAATAATGGAACTAGAGTGATTAAGCTGAGATAACATAAAAAAATCATTTGACATGAGTTCTTCAGGACTTCCTTCAGATTCTATGATCTCAATATTCATCTTAGCTCTCTACTAGCGATAAACAATCGGATTTAACTTATCGGTTAACTTATCATGCATAACATAGCCTAATTTTTTTAAAGCACGTGCATGAGGATCTAAAGGTGAGGGTTGAAAAAAGGACATTTCCTCAGTGTAAACAATCAAATAAAAATGTTGACCTTTGCACTGATCAAGTAAATTCCAACGGATCGGAACCCCTGGTTTAAAGAAAATAATTTGACCTGGTTTTGATGGAAATACATTGATTCCTTCTTCTGAAACAGGATAATCTTCCAAGTCCCCTTCTCCATTTAAGCAAATGATAGCTCCGCCTAAAAGAAGATTAATGGAACTAACTTTTTCTAAGCTTTCTGTTTGATCTTTAAATTGCTGATAAATTTTTTGATTATCAGAAGTTGTAAGGCGAAAATCTGAAAAAACAAGAGGAGCAGGAATCAATTGATCATACCCTAATCTTAAAGGTTTTTTTTCAATTAATTCAGAAGCAATCGTTCCAAAAAGAGGCTGAGAAATAAATTTTTTTAAATCTGAAAGAGAGCGCCATAAATCATGACCCTGAACAAAGAGTTCATCAGAATAACATCGAGATATCTGAGTTGTTGGAACATTTAAACGTTCGCCCATGACCTGATCTGTAAAATCATTTACTTGAGCAAGTTTTTCTTTAGATAAGAAATCATCAAATTCAATCCAACCAAATTTTTGATAGAAATCTCTTTGGGATTTATCAACTGTAAACTTCATAATGATCATAAGATTAAATAATAAGATCATAAGAGTAGCAGAAAAAAACTTTATTGCCTACAATCCTTTTGAATAAAACGAAGTGTTGGAGTTTTATGAAACAACTTGATTACCTCATTGAACATATTTCCAGTATAGAAAAAAAATTAGGTTACACGTTTAAAGATCGATCCCATCTAACACTTGCTTTTGTTCATCGTTCTTTCATCAACGAAAACAAAATGATCGATCATCATAACGAACGCTTAGAATTCCTTGGAGACTCCATTCTGGGAATGATAATTTCTGACTATCTCTATCACCTCTTTCCTAACACCCCTGAAGGAGATCTTTCTTATCTACGTTCTCGCCTCGTTGAAGCCGCTTCCTGCGTAGAATATATTAAAAGTTTGGATATCGCCTCATTTGTCCTGTTAGGCAAAGGCGAAAAAATGAATGATGGACGTGGTCGTGACTCTCTTTTAGCAGATCTATTTGAAGCCATTATCGGCGCAATATACTTAGATGGGGGTCTCCCAGCCGCCAAAAAATTTTTATTTTCAAATTTCCAAAAACAAATCGATCTTACGTTAAAAACACCCCTTAAAAACTGGAAAGCACTTCTTCAAGATATTTGCCAAAAGAAATTTCAACAAACACCCTATTATAATCTCATTAATATGACCGGCCCTGATCACAGTAAAAGTTTTGAAATTTCTGTTGTTATTCGTGATGGTGAAATTGAAAATGTGATTGGTAAAGGCATAGGCCTATCTAAAAAAGAAGCTCAACAATCAGCTGCAGAAGATGCATTAAAAAAATTAAATCAACTATAGTACATCATTTCACTTAAATTGACTATTTGAGCTGGTGTTGTACCATCTAAAGGAAACTAAATGGCGAAGCAAAAAACTGTGTGGTTTTGTACTGAATGCGGGAATAAACAACCCAAGTGGTCAGGACAATGCATCGCTTGCACTCAATGGAATACTTATCAGGAAGAATTAGAAATTTCTTCTCTTCCTCGTCGTTTTGAAGCTCAGGCATTAACTGCTAGTCGCCCTGTCAAATTACGTGAAGTTAAACTTCAAGAAACGCCTAGAGTTTTAACACAAATTGGTGAATTCGATCGTTTAATTGGTGGTGGAGTTGTTCCAGGATCTTTAACTCTAGTGGGTGGAGATCCAGGTATTGGAAAATCAACGCTCCTTCTTCAAATCTCTAATGCTTTCGCACAGCAAGGTTTAATCGTGCTTTACGTTTGCGGAGAAGAATCCGTTGAGCAAACTTCTATGCGAGCACAACGTTTAGGAATCCATACCGATCATTTATTGCTTTTAAGTGAAACCAACTTTACTCATATTAAAAATCAAATCGATCAAATCAATCCAGATATTTTAATTGTCGATTCCATTCAAATTGTCTATAAAGCCGAAATTTCTTCTGCTCCTGGTTCTGTCACACAGGTCAGAGAAACTACAACTGAATTTATGCATATTGCTAAAGGACGAGGAATCGCCACATTTTTAATTGGGCATGTTACTAAGTCGGGTGAAATCGCTGGGCCTCGTGTTTTAGAACACCTTGTAGATACCGTCCTATATTTTGAGGGTGATAAGCAACATCATTATCGAATGATTCGTGTTGTTAAAAATCGCTTTGGACCAACAGATGAAATCGCTGTTTTTCAAATGAAAGGCTGTGGTTTAGTAGAGGTGCCTAACCCTTCAGAAATTTTTCTTGAAGAACGTCGAAAGGATGTTGTAGGATCTGTAATTATTCCAACATTAGAAGGTTCACGTCCTATTCTTATTGAGGTACAGGCTTTAGTAACAGAAACTGCCTTCAGCACTCCTTCAAGAAGAAGCACAGGTATTGACCAGAACAGATTAGCTCTTTTATTAGCTGTTCTTGAAAAAAGAATGGGATTCCAACTTTTCAAAATCGATGTATTTGTTTCTGTTGCTGGAGGTCTAAGGATAATGGAACCCGCTATTGATTTAGGCATTATTGCTGCTGTGGCGTCATCTATGCGCAATTGTTCTTTAGATTCTGAAACGTCAGTTGTCGGTGAAATTGGACTTGGTGGTGAAGTGCGAAGTGTTCCTAGACTCGAAAGTCGATTAAAAGAAGCGATACATATGGGATTTCGTCGTTGCATTGTTCCCAAATTTAATTTAAAAGGAATCAGCGAAGATATTCGTCAAAAAATTAGCTTAACTGGAGTCGAATTTGTAGAGGAAGCCATTCATGTCTTGCTTAAATAACCCTAAAAACTATCAAATCACACGAATTAAAATTGCAGCCAGAGACTCTCGTTTGTCCGTTGAACAAGTCAAAGAAATTTTAGAATCTTTACAGCAATATCATCCTCATATTCATTTTGACTGTCATTTTCTTTCAACCATTGGAGACCGAGACCAAAACACTTCTTTGAGAAAAATGGAAAAAAGCAATTTTTTCACTAAAGACATTGATGAACTTGTCTTAAATGGTATTTGTCAAATTGGAATTCATTCAGCAAAAGATCTTCCTGAGCCTTTAACGAAAGGACTTAGTCTTATTTGTTTGACTAAAGGGATCGATTCATCCGATTCTTTAGTTATCCCACAAGGACAAACGATTGATTCTCTTCCATTGAAAACTTGCATCGGAACCTCTTCTGAACGCAGAGAAGAGGCTGTTAAATCTCTTCGATCTGATTTCACCTTTAAAGATATCCGCGGTACAATCGAACAACGTTTAGCTAAAATGAAGACAGGAGAAATAGGAGGATTAGTTGTCGCAGAGGCAGCTTTAATTCGCTTAAACCTCACACACTTAAATAGAATGACCTTACCTGGACTTACAACAACAGGACAAGGTCAATTAGCCATTCTAAGCCGAGAAAACGATTTAGAAATGAAGCATTTATTCATATGTTTGGACTGTAGAAATGAATGAACGTCTTTTATACTTAGGTTTAGATCCTTCTTCATTTAAAACACAAAAAATCATCGTTCATTATCCAATTATTAAAATTGCCCCAAAATCTTTTGAGAATCAATTTATTCAAGATGCTCTAAATCACTTTCATTCATTTACTCATATTCTTATCACCTCAAAGAGCTCTATAAAAATTTTAAAAGACTATTTAAATAAAAAAAACATTTCTATCGATGACTGGAATACTAAACAAACATATGCTGTTGGGAAAGTGACAGCTAAACATTTGCAAGAAAATGGCATCCACGTATCTTGCATTGCACAAAAAGAAACAGCAGAGGGATTAATAGAAGAAGTCTCAAATAGATTAAAAAATGACGATGTAAAAAAAGTACATTTTTTTTGGCCTCATTCTTCATTAGGACGTGCTGTGATACCTGATTTTTTTAACTCGCAGCATATCCATCTAACAGCCTGTGATCTTTATGACACCATTGATCAAGTGCCAGAAAAAGTTCCGAATTTAAATGATTTTCACGAAATTGTTTTTACAAGTCCTTCAACGGTGGACGCATTTATTAAAATATTCAAAATATTCCCTACAGAAAAAAAACTAACTGCGATTGGTCCAATTACTGAAGAATATCTTCGTTATCATACATGCTCAAATGTTCATATAAGTAGTTTATAATGGTTTTATGAAAGTTTAAAAAAAATTTATTTTTTCTAATTAATAAGAAAATGATGAAATAAGGAATCTAAAAATGGAAGCTATAGGAAATCTTCGTTTATCAAATTGGACTAGTTTAGAAAAACCCATAAAATCTAACAATAACAACCATCCTGAAATTAATCACACACACAAACCATTAGATTTAAAACTACAAAAAAACACAAGTCCAATAAATAAAATTGCTTACGAAAAACTATCAGAAGCAAATTTTTATCAATGGAATTCCGAAAGATTGATGCTATTAGAACTTCCCAGAAAAACTCATTCTTATTGCCTTTACCATCTTTTTGGCAATCATCGATCATCTTTAGATGGCTTAACAATATGTCTTTGGTCACCAGATGGACATAACTATCATTTTATGGAAAAATGTGAATCTTATGATAATTCTCGTTTTGCAATTTCATTCAACGCACATAACGCATCTAATGAACATCCAAATTCGTTATGCTATATTAATTTTCAAAAAAACCAAGCTGAAATCAGTTCTGTCCAAGACTTAAATTATCATAGCGACATTTTAAAAATATTCCATTTATATCAGCCTATCAATCAAATACCTGCTCATGAAATTTTTATAAACGATTTATTAGATAAAAAAATTCAATTAATTCCAACACCAAATATATCTATTCCTTTTCGATTATTTCAGATGAAAAACACTTCTGAAGTGCTATATATAGAGTTACAAAAAAAAATTGAAAGAACTGCTGTAGGAGCTTTTGATAAAATTCACGAACAATGGCGAGTCCATATAAAAAAATCAGAAAAATCACCTTGGATTGAGTTACCCATTGAATATGCACAAAGAGTTGGAAATTCATCTACTAACAATGAGCCTTTT
Source organism: Parachlamydiaceae bacterium (assembly GCA_030679615.1). Taxonomy (GTDB): domain Bacteria; phylum Chlamydiota; class Chlamydiia; order Chlamydiales; family Parachlamydiaceae; genus JAUXSJ01. The sequence continues at coordinate 6,885 of JAUXSJ010000332.1, forward strand.
GATTTTTTTGCAAAATTTAAAAAAAATGAATATCAAACTCTATTTCTAACATTACCTCGTTTAAATAAAACTTATGATGATAATACAACCGAATCTTATATCATTATCAATAATCAAATTAAATATTTAGACCCAATAGATTGCTCGCCAGAAATGCTTGATGAATATGGGTTTACATATACTCACAGTGTCAGACCAACGCCTTTAGATACCATCGACAATAAATAAAGCTAAGACATGTACGTAAATCATTTTTAATTCT
>JAUXSJ010000337.1 GCA_030679615.1 Parachlamydiaceae bacterium
AATTGCCAAATCTTCGTTCCGTTTCGGGAAGAAAAATAAACTCATCCCGATACAAATAATATGTATCGGGAATCGAACATATTTTTCTTCTTTTCCTCCACTGCATTCAGATTTTATATTCGCCAAAAAATAAGGCGAACAAGCGCAATTATTTTAATGTGCTTCAATAGGTTGTAAAGGCGTGTGGAGTTTATGCCATGCTTTTTACGGGACGCATCTCCTAAAGATAATTGTATATAACGCAAAATTTTTAAGGTCGTAAATCAAAAGCAATTATTTTAATATGCTTCAATAGGTTGTAAATAGGCGGCTACCACTTTTTATAGAGAATGAAAAATAAAGTATGAGGGTCGGGCTAAAGCCTTTTTGTTTTTGTCCTTTTCATTACCGGACTAACACCGCACAGCCTTGCGGCTTACAGGTGCAAGAGCCCCGCCGGCTAGATTAATGGGAAATGTTTTTTCTCTCTTTTACTTAGGCGCTTCAGAAAATCCTTGATAATGCAAACTTGAATAAGTAAGTTGCAAAAAGAAAAAGGTGTTCCACTCAGTTATTGCCGGGGAACCGAAAAACAGTGATTTGTTCTTAGTAATTAGTAAACAGTTTTTTTGGTAGATATCAGAAGTATGCCCAAATATATTTAGAACAAGCAGATAGTAAATGCACTGAAATTTTTCCGCTTAAGGTGGGATTATATTATGAACGAGCAAGCAATAAAATCCGTAGAAAAAAAGGTCAAGCTGCTGGATGAAGTGCGGGTTTCAATGCGTACGAACCACTATTCACCCAAAACAGAAGAAAGTTATTTAAAGTGGATTAAGGAATTTATTATCTATAGCGGAAAAATTCATCCACAAGAATTGGGTGCAAAAGAAATTCAAAATTATGTTAGTCATTTAGCGGTAGATAAATTTGTTTCGGCATCAACGCAAAACCAAGCGTTACAAGCGATATTATTTCTGTACAAAAATATTATAAAGAGAGATGTTGGATGGATAAATGATATTAAGCACGTTAAAAGAGTTAAGCATCTTCCGGTTGTATTTTCGAGGGCAGAAGCGGCTGCAATTATTAAATGTGTTGATGGAACTACCAAACTAATTGTTAGCTTGCTCTATGGGACAGGCATGAGATTAAACGAGTGTCTGAATATTAGAATTAAAGACATTGATTTTGGAATGAACCAAATTGTTGTGAGAGATGGAAAAGGAGAAAAAGATAGGATAACAGTGCTTCCACAAAAACTGTTTGTTCCATTAGAGCAACACATTCAAAAAGTGAAAAATCTACACCGGTTAGATTTAGGTAATGGGCATGGAAGAACAATTTTACCATATGCTCTCAGCAAAAAATATCCAAATGCAGCGCAAGAGACCGGTTGGCAGTTTGTATTTCCATCCAAGAATTTTGTTTTTGATGAAAAAACAAAAATGAAATACAGATACCATATACATGAGAGTGTAATACAGAAGGAAGTTAAAAAAGCAATACGGAAAAGCGGGATTGATAAACCGGGAAGTCCACATACATTTAGGCATAGTTTTGCAACTCATTTATTGGATTCCGGTTATGATATACGGACAGTACAAGAACTTTTGGGACATAGCAGCGTGCGAACCACTATGATATATACGCATGTATTAAAGACAGTGCTTGGAGTAAGGAGTCCGTTAGATAGTATTTTGTAGAAGTGCATGATATCACGCAAAAATGCGTGATTATGTCTAATAAACAAAACAAAAGCCAGTAGATATGACGCACACAAGTGCAAAAGTCAAGCGGCATAAATAATAGTTAGTTGCTAAAACAATTTATTTGAAATATTATGGACAGTTTTTTACAAATTCTCGGTTCGATTGCTTCAATTGGAAGTATTCCTCTGGCCATATTTATTTATATAAGGAGTCGCGAGGTAAAGTTTTATAGGATTAAACAAGAAATTGTTAAGATACTTTCTTATCAAATTGGCGAAGGAAGAAGCCTTTCGGTATTTGAAATATCAGCTGTTATTTCATCAAAAGTTAGAGAAAATAGTATAAAAAATAATGCTATAGAAGTGTATGACATAATAGAAGATTTAGTCTCTGAAACTATTGCTAGTCCAATGTTAGAAAGTGAAAGAAAAAAAGAAATTATTAGTAACCTTGAATCTTTACATACAAAAGATAAATTATCAATAATCCAAACTAAACCGATACTAGGAAAAATAGATACATCGGAAAATCCGAATAATCAAAAAACTAATAGGAATTTTGGGGACAACATTAATATTTCAGACACTCATTCAATTTCAATGAAAGAGAATATTTCAAAATTTAATTATACATCAAAACTTTCTGAACGATTTGCTGTAATCGCTAGCGTTATGACAATCATAGCGCTAATCATCACAGTTTTCGGAGAGAAAGTTATTTTAGTTTCTTTATCTACTTTCTTCAATGAAAATCTTGAAATTGTAAAAATTAGTCTTAGTCTTATTGTAGGGCTTATTGCAGCATTCGCCACATTCTTTTTCAACAATTATTTGTGGAAAAAAAGTAAACGAGAAAAAAAATAGAAATTTAAAAAAGCAACTAACCCGCGCCTCAACGCCGACCGCCATTTTAGTTCGGCGGATTTGTAATTATTGGCGTTTGGTTTTTGTTAAAAATTTTGTTCTAAGTGTTCGTTCTAATTAATTGACTTACAAACTGCACTTGCGAAAGCAAGTTAAGTGTAGTTTGTTTAATCATTGACATTTGTGTTTTACTCGGCTTCCTTGTTATCGGCGGCGGGTTAGGCGCAACGTCGTTATATTTTTTTTATGAATTATAATGGATTGTAAAATGGACACATCTCATATCTTACAACCGACTGCAACTGTCAGTTATTCATTCTTTAGTAAAGTCAAAAGATTTATTGCTGCAATGCTTCTAGCTGATTGGGTTTTGGGAAATGCAGTTAATGTGTTTATCCAAAATCTTAATCGTAAAGGTCTTCTTGGATTAGGCGGAGATTTTCAAGCGAATAATTTAATATGGGGCGATTCGATTTGGTTGAATCTTTTGCACATTTTTATTCTTGCCTTTACTGCGGGACTTTTTGGTTTTATATTCGGCTATTTATCCCGCAGAGTAAGTTTATCCGAAAAAATTATTTTTACAACATTATATGTATTTATTCGTTTCATTTTCATCGGATTGTTTTCTGTAATCATTGATTCTTTTTTCCCAACATATTCAGCCGGTTTTAATAATATATTAAGTGAAGCGTTTTTTGCTATTACTTCTTCCGCATTCAATTTATTAGTCGTAGTCCTAGGGCATTTAGTAATGTTTGTTTCTTCAATATATTTTATGAAATTCGGAAGTAATGTGATTAATGACCCGTATTATTCAATCGACAAGAGCAAAAACGGGACGTTACTTGATATCAAATGGTTCCATTATTTATGGCTATTTATTCCTATCGCATTTTATAGTCAAATTATTCTTAATCTCATATACTTAGTAGGGCACACAATAGTAACGTTAGTGAGAAATTTTGGGTGGACGACATTGTTAGGAGGTGATGATGGGAAAAATGGGAATGCACTTGATGTCGCTTGGGGTAGCTTATTTTGGATTTTCATTGCAGCATCTGTTGTTGTTTATCTAATGGATTATCTTAGGAAAATACTAACCGGTGAGACATCACAACATTGGGTTGTTAAATTATTAATCTCAATTTCAATTGCGATTGTAGTTCCATTTCTTATTCTTTGGTTCACTTCATTAGCTGGTTGACAATGAATAATACTTATTACGATATTTTTGAAATTTCCTCTTCTGCTTCACAAGATGATATTAAAAATGCATATCGTAGACTTGCTATGAAATATCATCCAGATAGGAGTCAAGATAAAGAATTGGGTGAAATTAAAATGAAAGAAATAAATTTCATTTACTCAATTTTATCAAATCCTGATAAAAGAAAGTGGTATGATAGCACAATTTCACTAAATCAAGAATATGAAGGAAATTACTCTTATTCATATTCTTTTATATTTTGCGATGAAGTGGAAGTAACCGACTGTGTTGGGAATAAGACAAAATTGAAAATTGGCGATAATATTTATTATTTAGTGGAAATAGACAAATCAATTATTACTTGGAAATATAAGCGTAAAGAATATTTCAACCTTGTTGTTAAAAATATATTTGACTCCGATAAAAAAGATTTTTATGCAAAAGCAATAAAATTTGATTTTAACAAAACTCCCCTTTGCATTGCACACTGGGGAAATTCTGGTATGATTATTTACAAAGAGGATTATGAGTCATACTGGTTAAGTCAAGCAAGCTATTCAAAAATAGACAAAAGAAAAGGCATTATTGCTGGAGTAATAATTCTTATTCTTCTTTTCTTTGGATTTTTTTATTTCCATTCAAAATTTTCTATTTCT
>JAUXSJ010000345.1 GCA_030679615.1 Parachlamydiaceae bacterium
TAAAGTCCTTGTTGAGTGTTTGTAGCCTAGACTTTAGTCTGGGCTTGTTTTTGCTGGCTTTAGCCTGCAAGTCCAGTTAAGGTTTAATATAGATGCTTTCAAGAAGCTTAATATTGCGGGACTCGCAGGCTAAAGCCTGCAAAAACAAGCTCAGACTAAAGTCTAGGCTACAATTTTTTAAATCGTTTCGACAAGAATTCACAGTTGAAAACATGTCTTTTTTCTTAACTTTTTTTACATGTCAAGAATTTGATTATTGTTGAATTAATCAATAAATAACCATTTAAAACCATAAATGCACATATTCGAAAAGCGAAGGCAGGGCCTTCGCACTCCAAAGATATTTCCCAGAGCTAAAGTCTCTTGGTCTATGAAATCATTAATTCTTTAATGTCTTTTCCACTTCCGAAGTCTATTTTATATAATTCTTATAATAAAATTTTGTAATAATTATTCATAAATTAAATTAACAAATTATTAACTCTATAAGCATTGAATATTATTATTTAATTTGTTATAATGTATAATATCAAAACTTAAATAGTGTATTTTTATGAGTAATGAAATTAATAATATAAAAAATAATTTAGATAAGAATTTAAACACTTCCCCTTCATCTGCACATGATGACTTGAGAAAATTGTTATATTGGGAAGGTCGAAGCTTTGAAACATGGACGCCTGATGACATGAAATTAGGTGGATTGATTAAAAAAATTTTCTATAAGCCTTTTGAGCCAATTACTGATGAAGACAAAGAAGTTGTTCGTCGAGTTTTGACAGATCGTTTAAAGAAAAGCGATGCAACAGACGGTTTATCCCATCTTATCAAAGACTAATTGTTATCCTTTCTTTTCTATAATAAGGTGATCATTTATAATTTTTAGTGGAGTCTCACCAAGGACTTTACTATTAATTATAAACATCTTTTTATAGAATTTTTAATGAAATCTTATTTAAAAAAATTGACTTCTCTACAAAAACTTCAAGGATGGCTTTTTTTAAAGGCTATTTTCATTATTTTTATCATTTTGTATGCAGGTATTGGATTAGGTCCAGATGAAGCGCAATATTGGACATGGAGTCAGTCCTTGGATTGGGGTTATTATAGTAAGCCTCCAGGGATTGCTTGGCAAATTTGGTTAGGTACAAAATTATTTGGGCAAACAGAATTAGGTGTTCGTTTTCTTTCAGTGATCATCGCTTTTTTTCAATCTTTATTAATCTATTGGACAGCCATAAAAGGCGGATTTTCCAATCGCTTTGCTTTTTGGTGTGGATTAATCATGGCTTTTTCACCCATTGGCATATTAGGGTCATTTTTCGCCATTACTGATGGAGGAATGCTTCTTTGTTGGACAGGTGCTTGTTTAGTTATCATATCTGCTCTTCATCAAAAAAAAATACCTGATACAGTCCTTTTAGGAAGCTGGATTTTAGTAGGCTCTTTATTTAAATGGACGATTTTCGCTTTTTGGCTATATTTTTTCATTTTTCGATACTTTTATTTTCCTCAACAAAAAATTTCTACATATATTAAAGGGGTTATTTTATCGCTCCTAGGTTTTTTACCCAGTATTTATTGGAATACTTCTCATGATTGGGCAACATTTAGACATGTTTTTGCAACGATAGGCGGGGGAAGTGTGCATCAAGCTGGAGGAAATTTTTTTGAATTTATTGGCTCACAAGCACTTTTAATTTCACCGATACTATTTATTCTCCTTCTTTCAAGCTTAGTCTTATGTTTTCGTTTAAAAGATCAACTTTCACCGGTGATGATGTTTTGTGTAATAGTGACTGCATCATTATTAGGGTTAGCTTTAATTATTTCTTTATTTCAAAAAGTTCAAGGAAATTGGGTAGATTTTGCTTATCCCACAGCAATTATTTTAATAGTATGGGGAGTATTTGAATTAAAATGGACTCATTACATGAAAATAGGTCTTTATTTATCAGTTGGTCTTACTTGTACGGTGATCTTCATGGCTTCTCTCTTTTCCATGCCATCATTGTCTGAAGGCTTAAATTTTAAATTAAACCCTTTAAAACATAATATGGGCTGGGTTCAGTTAGAAAAAAATTTGAAAACCTATGGGTATGATCCTGAACAGATCTTTTTATTTAGTGATAAATATCAAACCACTAGTATGTTAAGTTTTTATTCCGAAAAGAAAAAAAGAGCCTTTTTCTTGAATCTGCAAGGATTAAGAAGAAATCAATTCTCCTATTGGCCGTCTCTTTTTGAAACACAAAAAAATAAAATCGGTTTTTTTGTTTGGATAGAAAACAAACCCCATTTTCAGAAATCATGGGAAGAAAAAAGAGACGATTACATCAATCAATTAAGTAATTACTTTGAAAAAGTAGAGTTTGTTGCTTTAACACCTTTGATAAAAGATCAATCTGGAATGGCTAAGGTAGCAATGATTATAAAATGTGAAAATTGTAAAAAAGAGATTGAGAATAAATACAATTACTACTAAATTGAGATAAATAAAAAATAATTAAAATATTTAATTGACTAAATTGGCAATTAAATAGGAAAGTTGTATAATAAAAGTATAGGGATAAGTAATAAAGGGTAGATAAAAGAAAAAGAATAAAAGATTAAAGAGTTAGCTACTGATTAGGGTAGCGGTGTAATATACAATCAACGATAAGTATTTTTTTTAAGGGACCACAACGCCAGAGCAATAAGTTTAGAATTCTTAAATGATGATTAGACTTAGCTTTTGGGAAGCGGACCCACTTTTATAAGCACTGTTGATGCTGTAAGCACCGATCCTAATCAGAAGCTTTTTTAGCTAGTAAACGGGCCTTATATGACAGGAGAAATTGGATAAAGAATAGTATCGACAGGATATGCGGATCATAACCTTAATTTAGTTAAAAATCTCATAGTTTTGAACTAAATGGTTTTGAAGCATATCCTGTCAACACTGTTCTTTATCTAATTAATCCTGTCATATAAGGCCCGTTTTTATATATTTGCTTATGCCAAAATGTCACAAAAAATACCTTGAGTCATAGACGAAATTTTAGTTTTTTTATTCAATTGTTCAGAGCTTCACCATATTTGTGGAGTGCGAAGGCCCTGCC
>JAUXSJ010000348.1 GCA_030679615.1 Parachlamydiaceae bacterium
CATTAGGGACATTAGGGACATTAGGGACATTAGGGACATTAGGGACATTAGGGACATTAGGGACATTAGGGACATTAGGGACATTAGGGACATTAGGGACATTAGGGACATTAGGGACTAAAATTAAATACTTTAAATACAATAGTCAAGATTAAAATGTCCCTTGTGTCCCTTGTGTCCTTTGTGTCCCTAAAATCCACCATTTGCAACAATCTTATCCCAATAATATCTCATACTTGTGTTGAGAAATTCTCGAATACTATCAAAATCAGGACCTTTATCAGGATACTCTGTATCAATAAAAGCAATTGTACCGTTTTTTGTAAATGGAAGGTTATCAGGCCGATAACTTGAGCCTTTTCCACGTGTTACTAAAATATACAATTCATCTAATTGTTCTTCACGAATTTTATTTTTCCAAGCGGCATAATTTTCTTCCTCTGAAACCAATTGCATGTCCTTCACTAAAAGAACAGCCAAATGTCGAGTATATTTTTTACTTAAGGGCGGTGGTGGATTTTCAGGTAAACTATAAATCCATTTTTTTGCACAGACGAAATGTTTAATCGAAAATTTAGAAATAATTCCATGAATTTTTTCAGCACCTTCACATCGTTTTACCAGCCACTCCCAACTAGGTCTACCATATTTCTTCCGCTTATCTCTATCTAAGTAAAGCTTTAATAAATATCCTGTAAGGTCTGGATGGGATACAACACAAATAAACGAACGAGATCTCCGATCAATGATTTTAAATCCTGCATTCATTAGTGTTTTTTTTTCTTGTGTTACTCGAGTAGCAAATAACCTATCCAAAACGGGCTTCATCACATGATTAAAAGGTATCAAATACGGTTTAAACTGTTTTTGAATCGAAGATGGAATATGCGTGTTGTAATTAAAATCGATATTACATAAATCATCGATAGCGCAATTTAGATTAGATTGAATCGAAGAAATCTCAAAGCTATCTTCAAATTTATCATTTCCTATTTCAAATTCTAAATCAACTGTGGCATGCCATAAATAACGAATCCGTTCCTTGGATTGTTCAAAGTGTTTTTTAGCAAGGTTATATTCATTTTCAAATAAATAATTTTTACCATCGTTATATTCTTTTAAAGCTGTTTCAAACAGTAATTGTTGATCTAGCGAATAAAATGAACGTTGATTGTAAATAAAATCATGTGTTTTTTCCCATAAAGCATTCACTTGCTCATCTGTAAATGGAATGAAGTGCATAATGTCTTCATTTACAGATTTAGCTTGTGATTGAAGATAATAAGTTAATGATGCGAATGCTTGAACGGATTCATGCCCTTTTTCAGCATATCCAAACGCAAACAAACTAAGCATAATTAAACAAAAAGATCGAATAAAAAAATAAAAAAAGTGCCTCATAAAACCTATCAAAATAATCATTTTAAAACTGTGAAGATATTCTAACATCCCGGTATTATTAGTCAACTAGTCCAAACAATCAATTGATGTGACATGATGTGTTAGGTACATAATAATAACAATTATCAAGGCTGTAAAATTCTTCCCATAAAAAATATGGCTCCCGTATTAATATCTGAAACTATATAGATAAATGGTCGATCAATCAAGATTTCCTGATTATGGCTTTTTTCATTTTGAAAACCATATGTTGATCCACCTACATCTGTTCCGATTTCATCAATTTTCAATAAGGTTTTATGCACTGCTAAACTAAGATGAATATCTTTCTGATCACTCATTGCTTTAAAATTTGCTGTAGGTAAAAATGCACTTTTTAAACCCAAAGACTTTAATGGTGTATTTAAATCAATTTGTTGCTCTACTTTAAATCGAGGAAGCACGATTCTCACCATGTCTTGACGTAAATTTTTCTGCCAATTCTGCCATTGTTTTAAGGTCATCTCATTTTCAATTTTCTCTATGTCAATTCCAGAATTAGGAATGATCAAATTCATGGCTAATTGAATATCATTTTCCATTTTGAGATAAGGAAGAACGATGAGATCTACAGGACTGCCCTTCCACATTAAAAATGAACCAATTGTATCCATCATTTCTACTTGAATTGTTCTTTTTGGTACATTGAAGGATAGAAACTTTGTTTGAAGTCGATCGAAAGGATGCACCCATTTACCTTTCATTGTCATCGCAGTCGTTAAAACTAACATTGTTTTTTCATTCAAATTTCTAGAATCAATGATATCTTTGATTTTATTATTGGTATTTTTAAGCACCCATTGATTCATTTCCACAGCATCTTTTGCCTTATTTTTCAAAGAAGAAAAAAATTGCGGTTCCTCATTAAAATAGCTTTGAAAAAGATTTTTATATGAGGGTTTTAATACTATTTCCTTGTTTATCCACAGTTTAACTGCCATCAATATTTGAGTGGCGTGAATAGAGGGTTTTGAATTTGAAAAAAAATGTGTTTTAAGTTCTTTTGCAGAAGGTAAAAAGCTTAAAGGATAATTTAGGGTCTGTTGCAATTGCATAGCTGTTTCACCACTGGCTCCTAACGAAACTAAAGATAACCCCCAAATTATGCTATAAGGAGAAAAACAAATATTTTTTGTCCCTTTTTTCAATTGTTGATAAAAATCAAAAGCAAATTGATTACTTCCTTCAATCATCAATTCTACAGATAATAATCCATTGTTTTCCCCCAACTCAGTGTCTTTAATTTTATCCTGAGAAAAACAAGACCCTGAAAAAACAAGCGCAAACACAAGAAAAAGTTTAATCATTAGAATCCTCTTTTTGTTCTTAGACCCTGTTTAATATTTATGATCAGGTTCTTACTCCATCAAAAAAATAATACTCATCATATTAAAAAAACTATGCAATCCAATAGAAGCCCATAAGGAGTGTTGTCTTTCATACACCCACCCTAAAACACAACCCATTAAAAAAAGAGATGAAAGCAGCTCAATATTCGTTAATCCGTATTGAAAAGAAAAGTGGAATAACGAAAAAACAGCGGCAGAAACCATAATGCTTAAAACAGGATGCTTCCATTTACTTTTTAACCAATTTTGTAAAAATCCTCTAAATAAAACTTCTTCTGTAAAAGGAACAATAGTCACAATTTCTAAAGCTGTTAATTTAAAAAGTAAAGGGTGTGCCATTAGCTGCTTCATATTAGCGACAGCAATTTGATCGATCGCTGTATATTGAAAAAAATATAAAACAAATAAACCCACACTTTCGCTAAAAGCAATTAAAAAAGGATAGGTAACACACCATAGAAGAATTCCGAATGCAAAATTTTTAAACCATGGATCTGATGTTTGCTGAAATAATAGTTTTCGACGAGTAGGGTCTAATCTAAAAATCATTAAAACAATCCCTATAAATCCCCCAAGCACAACAAAAAGATTTATCCAGAACTTAGTCAAATTTGATAAATGATGAATTTGAACTTGATGCGATCCAAACAACTTAAGAAAAACAAGTGCAATCATAGGAATTAATATTATTTCAAAGAAAAGAAAAACAAAGAAAGCCAATAATACTTCATACCCTCTAATCACTGGAGGAGTCATCCATTTAAATGATTTTAAAAGGCCTTGTTTCCAACCTATGAACAAAGCAATCATTCCTAACCCAAGGGCCCATTGAATGATCATCCATTTCTCATCCATTTGTTCTTGTATATTTGTTAATTCCATAAAAACCCTTTGTCAAATAATTTGATCAAACTATAACCTGAATTTTGGATTTTTCTAAAGGTACGATGATGACTGCTTTAAATATTGTAAAAAATGATCATTCAGATTCTTCTTCAAGTCCTTCACGTAAACACTTGGTTAAAAATGCTAAGTTAAAAGAAATTCAGGCGATTTTTGAACGACGTTGGTTATTAAATCCTGAAGCATTCGATCCTCTTCGCAATTGCATGACTCGAGAATGTTTAGAACGTACATGGTCATTACTCATTCAAACGATTAATCCTTTAGAAAAAAAAGCTGTAGATATTGGATGTGGAATGGGTGTTTTATCTAAGCGTTTGCATGAAGCAAAAGTATCTCAAATCACTGTTTTAGATATAGCGGAAAATGCTCTTAAAAGATTAAAGGAAACTAATCTAGAAAATATTCAATATGCTTGTGAAGCAATGCCTTTTACAACATTAGCTGATCAACACTATGATATCATTATTTGTACTGATCTTATTGGAGAAATTCCTCAAGAATACCATCGACTCTTTTTCGCAGAACTTTCTCGTTTAATTAGTGCTGATGGTGATTTAGTCTTTTCAAGCTCAATTGATATTGATAGTGAGGGGGGGGTTGATAAATTAAAAGAGCTCATTAAAACTGAATTTGATTTGACTCATGAAATCCTTAGCTTTCATGTGTTATATTTACGATTAAAAAAACTTTTGCGTTATCCCTATCTTTGTACTGAAGGGTGGTCTGATCTTACCTTTAGAGAAAAAGAACTTAATCAAAGAAAAGGATTAAATCGAGCATGGTATTGGATCAATACTACTCCAATCCTTGTTTGGTTGTGGTACGTGATGAATCCAATTGCTCATCGTTTGTTGCATATTTTAAAAAACAATCGAACGATTCTTTTATTTTTAGAAAAAATTTGTCATTTTATATCAGATCAAGATGGAATCAGCCATGTGATTTTTATTGCAAAGCGGAGATCCCTACAGCCTATTAATCCAAAAGATATTCCTATCACTAAACCGGGTAAAAAAGAAATCTGGGAATAAAACCAGCAATACGCGCCAGGTCTAAAATTTATCACAGACAACACAGACTCGAAGCCATGTCTTCATCATACCTTTTGGAATGCGAAGGCCCTGCCCATCATCCTATTACCCATAAGTTTTTGAATCGCTCTACGAGCTCTATGCTTTTTTTATCTTATTCCCACAGTTCCTTCGTC
>JAUXSJ010000349.1 GCA_030679615.1 Parachlamydiaceae bacterium
TTGGAAAATATCGGTGAATTCGTCATCACCTGGTACTGTTTTCCATGATGAATGACAAGTTTTCCATTAATATACTCAAAAATTGCCGAATCTCCATTTATGTCAGATATAGCTAGATGAAGTTGAGCCGGAGCGCCATTCGGTAAAATGGGAGCTAAAACTATAAATGGTTCTTTATTTAATGATTCAACAGCTTCAGAGACATAGGCAAAGTTATCTAAAACATACTGTGCCCAAAGAGTTATTGATAATAGCGGAGTTTCCTTATTAGGCTGGCTATAATTAGATTCTGCAAGATACAATAAATTAGCTACTAAGCCATTTTCATTCATACCGTCGGCGGTGCCAAGATTGTAACCTGATACAATAAGACTACCATATTTAGATGTCCAAGTAATTGAATTTGACCCAGCAGCTCCATCGCGTTTAATACCTCTTGGAAACACCCATAAATCTGAATGCATATCTTCGCTCCAATCCATTGATCTACCGGTAATGACCACTGAATTTGATCCAACAAATAATGCTCTAGTACAAGCTTCTGTAGATGAAAATAAAGTCATTGCCATACAAAAAGCTGTAAATAGTATTTTGCATTTTATTTTAGTTTTTCTCATTTACAATGACTCCTTCTTATAGATAATCAGCTATTTTTTTTACCTTACCTCTTTAATAACATTATAATCAATCTTGTCTAACGCTAGGAGCCTAACAAGATTAAGATCAATGATTTGTAGCCTAGGCTTTAGCCTGGGCTTGTTTTTGCAGGCTTTAGCCTGCAAGTCCAGTTAAAATTTATCATAGAATAAGCCTAATGAAACACTTATTTAGGTTTAAAATGCTTATTTGTAATAATAGACTTCTTTCGAAATTTGCTTTGAGTGAAAAAATTAGGTATTTTTGAGTAGGTTTTTTGAAAAATTTTGAAGTCATATGTGTACATATGGCTGAAAAATTTTACAAAAAAGATGCCAAAAAGAGCAATTTTAGCAATCAAATGGAATTTATAAAGAAGTCTAATGATATAGTTGGTTAAAATTTCAAATATAAATGTAGCGTTACTTGAAGGCAAAAGCCTGCAAAAACAAGCCCAGGCTAAAGCCTAGGCTACAAACTGTTAAAGAACTAACAATCGTTCTCAAAATGTATTAATGAAAATTGGACATTTTATCTATGCGGAACTAACCAGCGATTACCTAAACTGATTCCATCTTTTTCCATGCCTGTCTCATGTTTGACAATTTTATTTTGTCCATACACAGCAAATTTTAAAAGAACATCATCTTCTAAAATTCTATTTCTATTATGATGAGAACATTCAAGTTTAATTTGATATTCACCCGGATGAAAGAGCTCTAAGTCCATTTCAAAACAAACATTATGACAACCAGATTGGGTTACTAATTCATGATGTTGTTCATGATCACAAAGACGCGTACGAGCAATCGTCTGATGGCGCGCATTCATGATACTAAAGCCTAAAATAAGATCTTGATTTGGTTTTAATACTTCAAAGTCAATTTGAAGGAGGGTTTTTTCGCCATGATAAAAAAATCCAACATCATTGGATGGTGCTTGTAGAGAAGCTTTAAAAAATCTAATGGAGTCATCCCCTACATTACCTTCCCATACTAATCCAGCAATAGGACAACTTTGTACATAACGACTAATACACTTTTCAATAGGCTCAAAGGCTTTCAACTCACCTTTTTCCAAATAAATCCCTTTATTACATAGTGCTAAAACAGAATTAATGCTATGGCTCACAAAAAGAACAGTACGACCCTGAGCACCCATTTCGTTCATTTTTTTTAAACATTTTTCTTGAAATTGTGCATCACCAACAGCCAACACTTCATCCACAATTAACACATCAGAATCTAAATGAGCCGCAATGGCAAAACCCAAACGCATAAACATTCCGCTAGAATAGCGTTTAATGGGTGTATCTAAAAATTTTTCAACATCAGCAAAAGCGACAATTTCATCAAATTTTCTCTTCATTTCCTTGTAGCTAATTCCAATAATAGCACCATTGAGAAAAATATTTTCTCGTCCTGTTAATTCAGGATGAAATCCAGTTCCCACTTCTAACAAGCTCGATACTTTTCCGCGTATAATAATTTGTCCTGTAGTAGGTTCTGTAATACGAGCTAACAATTTTAATAATGTAGATTTCCCTGCACCATTTCTACCTAATAGTGCAACCTTATCTCCTTCTTCAATTGATAAGGAAACATCATTTAATGCCCAAAATTCTTCAATATTATCTTCTTTAACACTACCTTTGCCGACAAGATGATTTAAAAAACCCTTGGCTTTATCTGTCAAAATCTCTTTTAAAGATGCGTAAGGATTTTGATGCTCGTGAAAAATAGAGTATTTTTTTCCTAAATTCTTAATTTCTATCATTTTCATAAAACATTCGCACTCATGATTCGGTTATATAAATTAAATAATATCAGCAAATAAACGTTCCATTTGTCGGAAATAACGAAATCCAGTGACTAAAATTCCGAAATTGATAATGCATGATAATGTTATCGCTATCGGTAAATCTGGATGAAAGGTACCAAAATAGCACCATCGAAAGCCTTCAATAATTCCTGCCATCGGATTTAAAAAATAGATCCATTGCCATGACTCAGGCAATAAGAAACTACTATATCCGACAGGAGAAATGAAAACTCCAAATTGAACTAAAAATGGAATGATGAATCTAAAGTCACGAAATCGTACTGTTGCGGCTGCTAACCATAAGCTCGTTCCCAAACACAATAACAATGTCAGCGCAATAAAAAGAGGTAACAAAAATATTGTCCAATGTGTCAAATAACCTGTGACCAAAAAAACAAACATTAAGAAAACAAAGCTGATTAAAAAATCAATAAAATGCACCATAATGTGACTAACAGGTAAGATAATTCTAGGAAAATAAATCTTAGATATCATGGGTGCATTATTTACGAGACTTTGACTTGTATCTACAAGGGATCCTGCGAAAAGTTGCCATGGAAGCATTCCTGCTAAAACAAACAATGGGTAATTCACACTATCAGACGGCAATTGTGCAATTTTTCCAAATACGAAGGCAAAAACTGCCATATTCAATATAGGACGAATCAAAGCCCAAAGTACACCTAAGAAAGTTTGCTTATAACGTACAACGATATCACGCCAAGCTAAAAAATAAAAAAGCTCTCGATAACGTAATAAATCTTTAAAGTATTCTTTTTGAACTTGATCAGCATTAATGATAAGAATATCTGGATGACGGATTTTTGACATATAATAATGGATATTTGATCTTATAAGTTTATTTTTTTAATGCATAAAAATTGTGACTTGAAAGATAAAGCAAATAAAACATAATACACAAGCTTTTAATATGTTATTTTCTATTCTTTGTTGTAATTTTGAGAAGTTTATGTATATAGTATAAACAGGGATCTAATCAATGCATTTAAATTTTCCCTTTATTCTTATTTTAAATTAAATGTGTTAGATTTTTTTTGTAACCATTACACGAGCTTCATTAAGGAACAATGACTAATCGCCATACATTATCTGCCGTAGTTATCTTTTTTTATTTAATCCCTTTTCTCTTGCTGTCCTATTATAGTGTAAAATTAATGTCTGCAGACAAAAGCTGGGGCATTCTTTCTCTAGGATTGCTTCTCATTGTTAGCTGTACTTTAGCTCTTATTTTGATCCTGTACTATTGGGAACAAGCCACAATTGCTTCTGCTGATCATTCTGTTCATTCACTTTTACAATACCCTACCGATCTAAATGAAGAGAAAATTATCAAAGTTACCTCTATCGAACCCAGTTTAACATTTCCACTTTCAACTAATGATGATCAAAAGATTGAGCTTCGTG
>JAUXSJ010000354.1 GCA_030679615.1 Parachlamydiaceae bacterium
ACTAAAAGCATGTGATTATCTTTACTTGGAATCCAATCATCAACCTGACATGGTACACGCCTCCTCTAGACCTCCCAAAATTAAACAGCGTATTTTAAGTAATACTGGTCATTTATCCAATGAATCTTGCGGTCAACTGTTAACTCAAATACATCATCCAAAACTTAAACACGTTCATTTAGCTCATTTATCCAGCGAATGCAATCACCCGGAAACCGCTCTTAAAATTGTAGAAAATATTTTAAATCAACACAATATTAAGCTTGATTTATGCGTTGCTCCTCAACATTCTATTAGTCGGATCATTCACTTTTAAACCATTTTTACAAATATTTAATAACTATATACTAGTTCTTAATAATACTTTTAAAAATTTTTGTTAAAATTATCTTAAATAAAAATAAAACTAATTTAAGGTAATTATGCCAAATTCAATTAATCCAAAAAAATTTATCTCGCACGATAACTATATAAAACCTCAAGCTTTAAGACAGAAAAATACACCTATCAATGAAATTGATAAAAAAATTAAAATTGATGAAAATAAAAAGAAAGATTTAGAAAATCATGATTTTGTTTTAATCGGAACTCAAGAAGTTGATCAATTAACTAATGAATTAGATGCAGTTAAAGAAATTAACTTTGCAATTCAAATTGAAAATAACAGAATCAATCAAAAAGAAATTGATGATAAAATCGGTTCTAATAAGGAATTAAAAAATTATATTCCTACAAATTTTAATAAAGAAGAAATTGATCCAAAATTTTCTGAACCATTACAGTTCTTAGAATCAATTTTCCCTCGTGAAGTTCAAAAACATTGGAAAATTTTTAAACTAAAAGATTTTAAAGCATTTTCAATTTTAATCCAACAATACCTTTATGCTGTTGATACCGATCAACCTGACTTAGCTTTAATATGTAAAGGTCGTATTTTAGAAAGTGCTGAAAAATTACATAAAAAAGCCTATGCCTATTTAAAAATAAAAAATTCTTTAATTATTAAATATCCTAATCTAAAAAATGATTTAAATTTTTGGAAAAGAAATCTTGAATTACAACAAAGAGAATTAAGTGTAGAGTACATTAAAACTGGTATTTCAACAATATCTGGAGTTATCTCCACATTAAAAATGCCTTTGGATTACTTACCAGTAAAGTATTTTCCTTCTGAAGCATTTGTTTCCACAGGCAAAGAAGTTTTAGTTGGAACAAGTTGGTTTATCAACTTTGTAGGACTAATTTTTTCTACTGTTGATTTACATCAAAAAAATAAGAATGTGAATATTTTTCACAATTGGTTGATGGAATATAAAACTTGGAAATCAGATATTACAACAAAAATACCTGGTTATTCTATTAAAGAAGTACCTGATGAAAATGAAAAAGAATTTAACACAAAATGGGATACGTCATATGGAACCCATTCTGGCGTTCAATCAATCAATGATCTTATTGATAAAAGAAAGCGAAATACTGAAAAAAAAATAAATTTAATAAAACAAGACCCTATTCGATTCAAAGCTGTGAAAGAAGAAGTTAGAGACATGAAACAAGCTTCATATAATCTTTCCATGGTTAAAATGAATCAAGCTTTAAATGATTCAAATGGCGAAAACTTTTATGCAACTATTGAAAATGAATTAAGCCAATGGAATCTTTCAAAGGAATCAAATCATCCAGCTATTGAAGATATTATGATTTCTTTTAACGCTACAACAACTGCTCAAAAAAATTTATTGGACATGTTATCTGAATCTAACAACCTGGATTCCAATCAAATCAATCAACTTCATGCACAATTTTCGATAAATCACGATCTTCTTATTACAAAACTACAAGCATTTTTATCAAACTCTGACATAAAACAAAAAGCATTCGATCATTGGATGACAAATATGGAAACTACCTCTGAAGATCAATTATTAACTTACTATATAGATCATCAAAAAGTTTTAGAAAAAACAGCTGTTGGTGCCTTGCACGAAATGGTTGAACAAAAGCATGCTTTGGAAAAAGAATTTGTAAAAGCTAAATTTAATGAAGCAGCAGTTTGTTATTCTGCATCAGCCATTTCATTAACAATCACTGTTTCATTAGGGATTTTAACAATCCTTTCTATGCCATTACCTGGTGCTTGGATCATTTTATTAGCTTTAACAACCGGAACCACCATTGCAACTTACGGCTTTATGGGAATGAGTTATCATCTTGCATTAACAAAGAAGCCTTCCTCTCTTCTTTGCTGGTTTACAGCGTTACCATACAAAAGTATGCATGCTTCTTTACGCTTCTCTTATAGAAAATTTAGAACAAGACTTAAAGAAACAAAATTGATTGCTGTGTCACAAATGCTAAATGATTTATCTAAACCAATTGATAATCATCCTAACAGGCCTTTTAATCAAAAAGTTAATAGACATAATGAAAAATATCTACAAACTTTTAATAAATATAATCAAATAAGAAGGGAATTGAGAGAAAGTCAATCACGATTACAGCATTGGGAAAAAATTAGCCAAGATTATCAAGAACAAGAAGATACAATACGATTTGATGAATTTGCAAAATTTGCTCATTTAGGAGATAACAAAGGAAAAATCGATCGTTCACTAGAGAGCTTTATTGATGCTTATTCTCAATGTGATTTAACAATGCTTTCAAAAAATTCTAAAAAATTATTTCAAATGCAACTTGATTGGAGTATTGAAGAAAATACAGCCAAAAATCCACTTTTATTCAAAAAACATTTGCTAAAATTTTTCGGAATGAGCGATGTTGAATTTATTACATTTGCAAAGCGCAAACTTGCATTAAAAGCAGAAGGGTATGTAAAACACTAAGGTTTAACATGATACTAAATAGCTTGAAAGTTACTTTAGAAAAAAACAATTATGAATGCACAATTATCCCTGCTGGAAAAGAGCTTCCTACAGATCAACTTGTTATTTATTTGGGCATTGACGGAAAAAATAGAGAACAAATTGCATCTGTTACCACCAGTCAAATTGAGTTTCCAAAAGAATTAAAATCTAAAGAAAAGTTAGTTCCGCATCATCTTCATTTTCGTGTTAAGCTACCTTTTAAAATTGAAGACTTAGCGCTTAATCAAGTGGGTAGTCTTATTTTATTTATTAATCAATTTCTTGATTTACCAGGATTTGAATTAAATGAATTGGAAGGAGTAGTGACTTATCGATATGTTTGGTTAACTTATGACACAAAAGATGTGGAAAAAGAACAAGGGCCTCTTTTGCTTTCCATTATAGGTGCTATTTTATTAAATCTAAAACTTTTTTCAGAAATGATCGAGTCCTTAGCTGAAGGAAAATTAACCTTTAATGATCTTTTGGAACAGATTGTCGAAATGGGAAAAAGCGTTTCTTCGAGCACCAGTGACGCATAAAATTACAGGATGAACAGGATAGGGATAGGATAGGAAGGTTGATCTCGCTTACCTTTGAATAATCCCTATTTATATGTGAACAATATAAAACGCAGAGACGGGGAGACA
>JAUXSJ010000362.1 GCA_030679615.1 Parachlamydiaceae bacterium
CAAGAGAGAGGAAAATCAATTTATTCATATGTATTTTTCAATAAACCTTTTATATATTTTTAAATTTTTCAATTAGAATTTCACATTCTTCTTGAATGTGATCCTGAAAAATCTCATTCTGAAAAGAGTGCCCATCTAAACCATTTGGTTTAATAAATTTAATAGTGTCCCAACAAACACCCAACTTATGAAGGTTAAATAATTGCACAGGATCACCCACACAAACTAAATGCTTTATACTACCACATAAATTTTTTTCAATAAAACTACCTGGAGAAACTGCTATTACATGTATCCTACTACGCAATTCTTCAGGAAAGTGAATCAAAGCATTTTTCGTATCAATTGCTCCGCGACTATGACAGACCCAAATTATATTTCCATTTGGATTTTCATTTAAATAATTATTCCAACATTCTTGAATTTTTCTAGTTGTTTCTGTACATATTCCAAGTTTAGCTATAATTGTTCTTACAAAGTCCCAACCTGGTATGTATGCTGGTGAATGGACTCCAGTTAAGTTACATTTTGTTAAAAAACTTACATATTCCATGCTTTTTATAAATTCTTTAAATTCATTAAACATGCCGTTGCCAAATCCTATCATAAACTTTGAATCCTTGCTAAATTTAGGTGCTTTTTCTAAGTTAAAATCAGTTATTTGATAAATTTCAGGCATACGATAATCTTTATCGGAATTAAATAATTTCCCCAATGCGGATGTGCAAGAATAATAAAATTTTTCTAAAGGTACATAATCAGGCAAGGGATTGTATTGTAAAAGCCCAAGCGCTCCATTAAAATTCTCATAATAACTTTCTGAAAAAAAACCCTCAGAAGACAATCCAAAAAGGTCATAGTACCTTAAAGGATTATTGTGAACATAGGCATAGAGATTAGGTCCATCTTCATAGCCTGCTGGATCTTGACTGATCCATCTTCCAAGTTCTGGATCATAATACCTTAAACCAAACGCAATAAAGCCTGTTTCCAAATCCAAGCGCTTACTTGCATATTGCCACGGATTCACTACCAATGATTTATCAATCTTCTGGCCGTCGCTTCCTAATATTTCGCATTCTCCAAATGCTGTGTATCGATACTCTTCAATCACATTTCCAGAAAAATCTTGAAGAAGCGCTACATTTCCATGTATATCATGCACAGGTAAATAGGTTTGTTGATCTAACTCAAGTGCCACCATGGGATTTTGCTTACTATTTCCTAAAATTTTCAGCTCTTTGATTTCACCATCTCTCACTAATCCAATTTCTTCTTGTCCTTGATAAAGAAAAAGCTCCTGCTTGCCATTTTTTACTTGTGTTAAGCGACGATTCATCGAATCATATGTGTAAAATATTTGGTGTTGCCCTTGGGTTACTGCCACAAGTCGATCCAATGCATCATAAGTATAATTTACAGGCCCTTCCTTTTCTCGCTGAGATAGATTGCCGTTCCCATCATAGGTAAAGCGTGTGTTTCCCTTTAAAATCAATTGATTCAAAGCATTGTAAATATGCTTTTCCCCATCTTTATCTGTTCGATTATTTAAGGAATTATGCTGATACTGGTGATTGGAATAACCACTTTCTTTTTTAATTTGATAAAGAAAATCATAATCAAAGTTATTGAAAATACCCTGTGCTTGATAAAGACATAAATTTCCTACAGCGTTATATCCACCACGAGGGACTTCCTGGTGATAATGTGGAGTCTTAATACCTACGATTCTTTGTAATAAATCATAATCATATTTGGCTAATGTACCATCAGGTAAAAGTGATTCTTTTACTTGTCCATTTAAAGAGTGCTCTTGATATTGATGACTATAGCTGTGAATCCCTTGCCGCTGAATTTCTTTTAAATGAACGGCATCATAGTGGTATTCAATACTAGAATTATCCGGAAGTTGAAGGGTAAGTGGCCTTCCTAATCGATCATAGGTATATTGTGTAATTAATCCATTACCTTGTTTTTCAAAGATTATATTACCATATCGATCGTATTCTCGCTCTGTGACTTCTCCGCGGTGTACGTCGATCATTTTTGTTGGTAAATCTTTGAGATTATACTCATAAAGGTAGTGAAATGAACCATCAGATGAATGAAAGCTTTTTAATCTACCTAATAAGTCATAATCGGAAACAAGAATCACTCCATTATTTTTAGTGGTGAGAACTTTTTGTCTTAGAGAATTATACGTATGCCTTGTAATTTTTTGTTCAGGGGTATTTGCTGCTTCAATAGTTCTAATGATTTGATCAAAGTTGGAATAAATATTTAAAGTTTCAATCGTTTTAACGGATTGTCCTTCTTCAATTAAATGTTCTTGTTTTTTACAAGCATTTCCAGCCAAGTCATAAAATGTATTGTGTTTAGCTACAAGAATCCCTTGAGGAGTTTTTCGTGATGTTTCCGTTAATCGATTTGCTGCGTCGTAAACATCAATTGTTTGAAAACCTAATGGATCTGTAGTTGTTGTTTGAAGTACTTTTTGGCCAGTTGCGTCTACAAGACGATGGAAATAATGAATATGTGTGGTTTCACCTAAGGCATTCGTGATTTTTATAGGGTTGTTATGAGAGTTAAATTGAGTTTTTGTAATTTGATCTCCGTTTTGAACAAAAACTTTATTCCCTTGTTGATCATAGCCATATTTTGAGATTGAAAATATTTTTCCTGATGTGTCTTCGATCCTTTCTTCAATCACTCGATTTAATGCATCATATTCTTGAATCGTTGAGCGGTAATCTTTAATGTTACTTCCATACCATTCTCGTGTTTCATGTAGTCGACCCATGGAATCGTAAAGAAGCTGTTTAATTTTTTCGCCCTCGATGACGATAGAAATTCGTCCAGCTGGGTCATAATGATAGAGAGTGACCATGCCCATTTCATCAGTCGATGAAATTAGATGCAAAGCGTTATAGGCATAGCTCTTTTGTTTAAGGACCATGCCTTGTGAAGATACCCATTTTTCTTGAGTCACTCGACCAACAGGGTCTCGCTGATAATGTGTTTGAATGCCATCTTTTGATGCTTTAACCATCAGTTGGCCATCTAAACGATAGAGAAATGTTTCTATTGAACTATCAGGGTAAACAATGGCGATGGGTTGTCCTCTGATATTAAATTCGGTATGCGTTACTCGTCCTTTTGGATCTGTGACACAAATAGGATGTCCAACTGCATTGTATTGAGTTTTAACAATAGGAATTGTTGTTATTCCATTTTCATTTAAAACTGGAGGTAATTGGGTTTGAATAATTCGACCGAATTCGTCAAATGTGTTTTGTGTTTCGCGTCCATAAGTATCAGTTACTTTGATACATTGATTTAAATGATTATATGTATAGTGAGTGGAGTACACTTCGCCATTTGCATGTACTTCTTCCTGACAAATGAGTCGATTTGAAAAATCATATGTGTTTTTAAGATGAAAATCTAGGGATGGTCCCTGTTCAAAAATAAGATTATCGTTTTCGTCGTATTTTTTAGTGCTGACTTCTCCTAATGCGTTTGTTTCACGAATGACATTTCCATGCGCATCATATTCCCAAAACAATTGATAAGCGAGTTGATGATTTGCATCATAACAATCTTGTTGTAAAAGCTTGCCTTGAAGGGAATAATGAAAAACTTCTGATTTTAAAGTGATTTTTTGGTTTGTTTTTAAATCAAGACATTGATGAACAATTTTTTCAGGTAATCCATAGGGAATAATCGTTCGAGGAATAATGAAAGTAAAGTGTCTTTCTGTCATTCCTGAAAGATCATCTTGGAATTTAGATTTACCATCATCTGTAATTTTTTTAATTAGAACATGATTTCTGTCATAAGTATAAAATTCTCTTTGCTGAATTGATCCGTCATAAATCACCCATTTTGCTTTAAGGCGATCACTTTCTTTGTGATATTCGTTAACAATTGTTACTCCACTACTATCCGTTTCGGTCAAAGGAAGGTGGCGATCATCTTTTGTATAAGTAAATGTTTTTACTTCTTTTTCATAATTTTGATTTATTGGAGATAATGAATGATTGACGATGAGATTGGAGGAAGGAAGACCTGTTAGACGACCACAAAGTTCACTTTTTAAAACATTTCCTTTGTCATCATAATGAAAATAGCGTGCATGATTAACTTGATTCTCACTATCTTTAATGATTTTCCCAATTAGATTACCTTCTTGACTTCCAGAGCCCCATTGATAACATTCATGAATATAGGGTTTATAATGATGCCTTCCAGAGTACTTTATAATTTCTTCTAAACGATGGTATTTGTCGTATTGATAATCTGTACGATGATCGTAAGAATCATAGACCTTTGTATTTCCCTCAAAAGTTTCTTCTCTTGAATGATGTTTTTTTGTTTTGCTGTAATATTCAAAACGATGAGTTGTGATTAATTTATCGTCATGACCGACAGGAGCTTGTTGACGCATTACACGATTAATACGATAGTCGTCTTTGTGTTCAATCTTAACAGTCCCAATTGGACCACCTGCAACATTAATTCCTTTTTTGTAATAGTCGATTTTTAAATGACGTCCATTCGGAAGTTGCTTTTCTGCTAACTGTAATTGATCGTGTTCGGATTTAGTATCATATAAGTACTTTACAGTAGGAGAAAAAGAAGATTCAACCTTCCATAAATTAATAATTTCGATCCAATCAGGAGGTTCGTTTTTCTTTGCTCGATTGATGGTTTCCATAAACATATGGTACTTAATTTTTCTTCCATCACTGGAAGTTAAGTTCACACCGGGATCTTTTTTGTTATAACTTTTATGGAGTTGAATGGAGCTATAAATGGGATTCATTTGATGATTCCCACAGTTAATTTGGGAACTCAGCGTTTCAAAAGAGCCATTATAAATATATCTATAGCTATGGCCATTTATTTTATTACATTTTGTTAAGTAATACACGCTGGAGTAAGGATTGCTATTATAAATGCTTTCGTCACCCGCTCCATTGATGACTTTTAAATGGTGTTTATCATGATAATAATGGATTGTCTGATTTTTTAAATTTGTACGCGCACTTAAGCATGATGCGCCGTTTGTAATCCCTTTTGAAGACCTTAATTTGCATAATATTGATTCTTTATGTTTATCTTTTCCATGATTTGTATGAATAAAATCAATTTGTGAACCACTTGAAGCGTAAATACGACTGAGGGTTTGTGACTTATCATCTTCTACGATGTCTGATACGATGACTTTTTCCATGTGGCTAAAATTCCAACGAACACAGGATTTGTTGGAATAATGCCTTCCAAAGCAGAGTGGTTCTGGACCCATGATCATAATATCATTGACAGATTCAGTGTATTCTCCAGAAATGACACAAACAGAATCATTGACAAGATTAGAGGGGAGTCCTTCTGTGGATGATACTTCAGGGATTTCGGTATATTGTTCGTTAGCAAAAATAAAGGCAGGAAATAGAAATAAAAGATAAAGAATCCAAGCCATGATTCGGTTCCAGTTTTAAATAATGCCGTTAGAGTAGATATAAAAGTAAGATAAATTAAAATTTTAAATGTATATTGTCAAACATAATTTTAATTTTTTTAACAAAGAATGCATTAAGTCAAATCTAAAGAAAATCATGCCAACCATAAAAAGAACAAGATAGGCAGGATCGCTTTCAGCGGCAGGATATTGCATTATAGATAATCATTTTACACGCCTTAAGTTGATGCGTACGTGACTTGTCATCTGGTTATTATTGACTTGTTTTTTGCATTTACTGTGGTTAGAATCATTTTATCTGAAGGTCTATTTAAGAGTGTGGTAGTTCATAGAAAAAATATTATCTTATATTCATTTGACTCATTGTTTCTTTTAATGATTGATCGACTGCAAACCAGGTTGAAAGATTGTCATTTTTTTTATTTGCCCATGAAACAATAAAATGTATCTGAGCTTGTTCGTGAATAAAAAGATTGGGAAGATTTATTTTTATTCCGTTGGGCAAATATTCTAAATAATTGGGGTTTATTTCTGATTTTAATCTTTCTGGAAACCATTCGGATCCAGCTCTATTTTGTAGATAATCTTCATCTTCTGTTCCGATTGATAAAGTATAGTCTTCAGTTTCAAATGTTGTAGCCAACAATCCTTCTCCGGAATTAGGTATACCCACAAGCTCTTCTTTTAAAGAACAACAAAAACTAATCTTCAGTTCTTTTAATATCTTAACTCGCCAAACCCCATAAATACATTCATCCACATTTATTCCAGCTGGCAATTTTGGGTTATTTTTGAAACATAGAAACTCTAAAATATAATAATCACTTTGCCATGAAGAAAGAAGAGTATTATTATTGATAAGTAAATTTCTGTCTGTCGGATTATTAAATATTTTACCATTAAATTCGCAACAAAAGACCAAATTACCCAAAGGTGTTTGTATTTCCAATGGGTTTTTTCGACTAGTATTTCTTGCCGGTTCTGTTATAAATAAATTCATGCTTTATTGTTTGGTATTTTTATAATAGACTGAAAGTTTTATTTAGATTTTAATACCAAATTCAATGAATCCAATCAAGTCCTATGCATAATTCCCAATCACTTCAAAAATCGACTAAACGTTTACTTTATGATCATGAAAAACATTAACAATAATTTTCAAAACGTTTGTAAACACAAATTCCTGTTTTTGGTATATCTTTAGGATACCCTAATACATATATTTCATAACTAGTATTATAGTTTGGTGAAGGAAAGTCTGATAAAAATTCTGTGTCAGTTAAACTTGCTAGCTCTTCTTCCTCATCAGTTAGTTCATGATCATAATAAAAAATAAGTTTAAAAGTTGTTTCGTTTTCAATTAAAACATAAACCGCTCTAAGATTAGATGTTATATTTCCTAATAATGCTCTTTGAACTGAAAGTAAAACGTTTGAATTAATCATGTATTTTTCCATATTTTAGGATCGGGGTTTACTGGTACTATATGAGCTCCTTTTTTTCCATAATGAATTGTACCTCTATTTGTTGGCAGCTCTAAAGTTCCGTCTACATTTTTCCATATCCCGATTTTTTCTTTAAAATCTACTGTTTCTTTATATCCAAAACTTCCTGGAGACCCTCTTTCTGGGTGTCCTTTACCAGCATAACGTCGCAGTAAGCTTTCAGGATCTTTATGTGTCCATATGCTTCTTTTTCCATCATAGTATTTATGATCTAAAACATGTTTGTTATGAGAATTGAAATTATAATGAATATTCTTAAAAAAAGCTTCTCTTTCTGAAGCGTGTTTACAAGCTGACGCCACAATAGTTTCTTTATTAGCATTGGAAATTAGCATTGCTTCAAGATTGCATACTTTATTCGCGTTTTTTAATCTTTTTAATGCTTAAACACCTTTAAATAAAGTGGTTCCAGCAAAGATGCCTATTCCATATTTACCAATTGTATAGCCAAATAATTCACCTTTTTCCGTATCAGAAAGTTGATGATAATTTTCACAAAGAACTCTCGCTTTGTCGACACATTCCTCAATTGTATCCCAATCAAAATTTTTGCAAAATTCTGCTGCACTTTCTCCCATTTCATAACATGCACTAGAAAAATCTTGAATAGATTCAACAGGGTGTTGGGCGGTTGCCCAAAGAACATCTCCTAAACCATAAACTGAATTGCATAATGAGGGTACGAATTCTACAGCAGCTTCTTTGGCTCCATTAACAGTGCTACGTAAAAGTGCTTCAGTGAAATCGTTAGATACTTCTACCCTTGGATATTCAAGTTCCCCACATCTATTTGATTTTAAATAATCCTCTAGAACTTCATCGAAGTTGCCTAATTCAAAATATGCAGTAGCCCTTAGAAAATAAGCTGTTTTGTTTTTAGG
>JAUXSJ010000363.1 GCA_030679615.1 Parachlamydiaceae bacterium
GATTGAGGAGCGAGTTTACGAGCGACGAAGGAACTGTGGGAATACGATAAAAAAAGGCATAGAGCTCGTCAGAGCGATTCAAAAGCTATTCAGGATCAATTGCATACGACTTGACAATTACAAATCATTAAATGTAAAGTATTTTTTGTCCTGCCGCTGAAAGCGATCCTGCTTATCCTGTTATATTTTTAAGTTATGATAATGTTTTTAGTCAGGTGTGTGTACATTTATTTAACATAAAAAACGGAGAGGCGATGAGAAGCAGAGATAAGATTACCTTTCTGCTTCTCATCGCCTAATCGTCTTTTCGTTTGATGAATTATTGCTACAACTTCTTAAAGACTGGTTTATTTCTGTAATATCTATAGATTAGAAACCAGCTTAGTAAAATAAGCGCTACAACACTCCACACAATTAATCTTGGGATGGTGATAATAGGATAAGGTTTTTGATTCGGAAATCCCCATCTTTCTCCTGGTGGCCAAAGAATAATTGAAGGACTACCTTCTAAATTATTTTGTGGAACAGGTCCAAAATAACGGCTATCTTTACTCATCGCATGATTGTCACCAAGCATTAAATACATGCCATTTGGTACTTTATAACCAAATGTTTTAATGAAATCCTTGTCTAATGTTCCATCTTCTTTGAGGGGAGGTCCGTAATCTTTAAAAGCTATGTAAGGGTGCTGTTTTGACGATTTTTTTTCTTTTTCTTGTTCCTTTAAATGAAAATTTTGCAATATTTCATCAGATTTCTCAAAAATCTTTCCTCCCATTGTATATAAATCCCCATCTCGAAAATAAACATATCGACTTGGAAAATACAATTGATTACGTTCAAGAGGGCTAACAAGGTTGTTCATATCAATGCCAACATTGTATAATTTCTGAATGTTTTCAATATTTTTACTTAATAGAGGATTATTTGAAGGAAGTACAGATGTAATGGCTCCCCAATTAACTTGTAATCCTTTTCCATAATAAAATTCGTATGTTCCATCCTGTACATTAGCGAATAGAGGTTGATGAGTTCCTTGTATATTCTTTTTTGAAGGTGTTTCTTTACCTAAGAATCGATTTAATAGCGTTGTTAAATCGGTTAAGAGGTTTGTGTTTTTTGAATGTGATCCATAAGATGACCCATGTTCATTTTCAATCACAAAACGACAAGTATACATATTATTCATCAATGCAAGTAAGTGTTTTTCTTGCATAGGTATGATCGTTGAAAATCCTCTAATCGAAGCAATTCCTCTTTCATATAACAATGGGGATGGATAAGTTAAACTAGGTGTATGACGAAGTTCTAAATATAAAAGCGCATTTTCATCAAATTCATTTGCTTGATAGGATGTTAGTGTTTCAAGTTGCTCTTTATTTAACAAACGTGCCATCGCAAAATTACGGATACCCCACCAATCACTAAACGTTTGAATACTCGTATGTGGTTCTAATAGAGCTAATGGGTTATCTTTTACCCAATCCTTTCCATTAAACACTTCACCTTTAAATCCTTCTCTTGAAAAAAATAATCTGCCTACAGGTTTATTAAAGTGATGATAGGTAAGTTGAACTTTTCCCTCGTTTCGGTATTCCTTAATCGATTCCCGTCCATCAAAACGATCAAAAGGGATATGTTCAAGTTTTTGAATCCATGGACTATTACGGAGTTCAATTAAATCGTTGCCTTCTATATCAAATCCAAAAACCTTTCCTCCATAAAAATACAAAGTATCTCCAGGTTTACCCATACAACGTTTCACAAAACGTTTTGTTGAGGGGAAAATTCCCATAAATGTTGTATCTGTTTCAAGATTTGGAATTCCTTCCCCAGACCAGATGACGATTCCTGTGCGTTGAACTAAATTAGGATCAAAATAAAAATGGTTGTTGAGAAGAGGGATATTTATTCCGAAAGTTGTTTTTGTTACAGTTAAATGATCTTGTTCTTTAAATGTAGGTCTCATGGAGCCTGTAGGGATTTCCATTAATTCAAACCAACTTTGTCTTACAATCACAGCAATTATTAATGCTATAGCAATTGCAAAAACTAACTCGCTACCATATTCAAACATGTTTTTCTTGAAATGATTTTCACAAAATTCGTCTGTTTCATGAGCAAGTAAATTTGCTTGTTGTTCATTTTTAGAAAGTACCGCCTGATCCAAATTAGCGAGCAATCCTTCAAATTTTTGCAATTGGCTTCCTGAAAGTTTATTTCGCTTTTTTTTATAAAGCTTATAACTTGATTTCAAAATGTGATGTGATTTTTTTAATGAATAATTTTTTGTCTTGCTCATGATTTACTAGGGTTAAATTGAAGATGATAATGATTTTATCAGAAATTTCTTTTCTCTTAGATAAAAAAAATTTATTATTAACTTCTCTTATGCAAAATGAGAAAAAGGTATTCAGACCGTCCCGGTCTGATGTTAATATAATCGGCCTTTCTCGGGCGTGTACGCAAATTCGGAATGCCTGTATTCGAGTGCTTTTTGCGCCAGTTGTAGAGACTTTACTTCCGTTATATTAATTAATATGGCGAAAGTAAAGTCTCTACAACTGGCACAAAAATCATCTCGAATACAGGCATTCCGAATTTGCGTACACGCCCTAGCCTAACAATAAGGCATTCAGGTCGTCGTGTCCTGATTACATTAACATCAGACCGGGACGGTCTGAATACCTTTTTTCTCAGTGATCTCAGTAGTAAATTTTTTGTAAACTTTTTATTTTAAATGACTTAAATTTTTTTTAAACATTACTTAGTTAAAAGTATTCTGAATGTACGCCTAATTTATTGTTTTTAGTAAAATATTAAAGTTTTTTTGTGGAAAAATTGTACAAATAATCAGAAGTTGATTGGATTGATCTGAAATTTGTCAGATGAAATAATAAAATTAATTATTCGTGTAAATATTTTTTTTGTTTCTAACTTATTAATTTCTAATTAGTTATAATAATTTTTTTTAAGATACC
The DNA here is from genome assembly GCA_030679615.1 of Parachlamydiaceae bacterium. Classification (GTDB taxonomy): domain Bacteria; phylum Chlamydiota; class Chlamydiia; order Chlamydiales; family Parachlamydiaceae; genus JAUXSJ01. The sequence continues at coordinate 2,982 of JAUXSJ010000363.1, forward strand.
TAATTAAGTTAGTCTAAAACAAAAAGGAAAGTAAAAATAATAAATTTTGTTTATAACTCCCTTAATTTTAAAGAAGAAATGGGAGGTTTTGGAGAAATTAAATGAGAACCTGAATCGACGATGCGAATTTTAGCTTGACCGATGCCGGCAGGTCCAACCCCATTAAATTCTAACCAATAAGGAAAATAAGAAGGGTATTGTTGGTTATCCTGAGGAGTATAAATGATGATTTTTTTTTCTGAAAGATTTGTATGATCTTTTGGCCAAGTGGTGTGCCAAGCATCAAATAGTACCCCTTTGATATTTTTTCCTTCTACAATTAAAGAAGGTTGCCAAAGTTGACGATTATCTGGTCCAAATTGTGGTCTGAGACCAATAAATTTTCTTGAATGCTCAGGAATTTTATAAAGTTTTAAGTTAAGAATTTTTGATAAAATATCATCATTTTCAGAAATTTCAAACCAGTAGTTTTTAGTAAAAGAATAAGAAGATAAACGACGACCGGTATGAAGATTGATTTCATATATCGTCCATTGAGTATGTCCGGGTGCATTGCGTTCAACCCACTGTTTCCAATTTTTTGGCTGCCGATTTTTTGGAAGACAGATTTCCTCAATAGTTATGGTTTGATCATCTTTGTCATAAATGTGAAAAAGAGTCAGTGTCTTACTGATGAGTGTTACAAGATAATCGCCTTTTTGAGCACGATGTAAGTTTTGACGCAAATAGAATTCTTCAGAAAATAAAACCTGAAAAAAACAGAAAAAAAATAAAATAAAATAGCGATATTTCATTTGAGAATGTAACATTATTTAGTTAGTATGCATTAGGTATGCTATAAAATTGGTTTTAATTGCAATCAATAATTCTGGAGTTTTTTGAATGTTATTTCAAAAATTATCTTTGAGTTTTCTTTTTGTTTTTTCTTCAGTAAGCTTAATAAGTGAATTGAATGAAGAAAAGCATGTGGATGTAGATCATCAACGTATACGCGTATTAGATCAAGAGTTGAAAGTGAATGAACAATTAGAGATGGAAAAATTGGTTCACTCACGTGACTATATGATTGCTAATTGGCCAAAATATTCGCAAGAAATTCAAGAAATACACCAGCTTGATTTAGAAGATAAAAAAAAAGAAAAACAAATCGAGCAATTAAAAAGCTCTGATGATGTATAAATTCAGAATGAATTTTTTTACTTCCACTAAGGATGGTTAATTGACGGTTCTATTAAAATGGATGTCAGTTCAAACGTAGAGACGGAGAGACAAAAGAAGCGGGGAGAAAAACAATTTATAAATAAAATACCATATTTATTTTTGATTTTTAAAATGTTTTTCTCCCCGCCTCTTTTGTCTCTCCGTCTCTGCGTTTGAATATCTGTAAAAAACACGTTTAATCGCAACTTAATTTATTTTAGTCTTTAAAGTTACTGGAGTGATCAGTATGGTAGAAAAATTCATTTTAGCATGACTGAACGTTTAATATCGAACAGTGAGTTTATTTCATGATTTATGATCAATCTTTGGCTCTTTTAACAGATTTTTATCAACTGACGATGTCTTATGGGTATTGGAAAGCTGGACTTGATAAGAAAGAATCAGTTTTTCAGCTTTTTTTTCGACGCACTCCTTTTAATGGCGGATTTACCATTGCAGCAGGTTTGGAGCAAGTTGTACAATTTCTAAATCGCTTTAAATTTGACTCTACAGATTTAGACTATATCGCAACATTAAAAAGTGAGGATGGAACTCCTTTTTTCTGTGAAGAATTTCTTAAATATCTTTCTGAATTAACTTTTACATGCGACATAGATGCAATCCCTGAAGGATCTGTCGTTTTTCCTTATGAGCCATTATTACGTATTCAAGGGCCTTTAATACAGTGTCAGCTTTTAGAAAGTCCTCTTTTAAATTTTATTAATTTTCAAACTCTAGTGGCAACTAAAGCCGCGAGAATGTCTTTAGCTTCACAAGGAGAACCGATTTTAGAATTCGGACTTAGAAGAGCGCAAGGAATAGATGGTGCTTTAACGGCTAGTCGTGCAGCTTATATAGGCGGTTGTGATTCAACCTCGAATGTATTAGCTGGAAAATTATATCATATTCCTGTGAAAGGAACGCATTCACATAGTTGGATCATGGTATTTGATGAAGAATTAGAAGCATTTCAAACTTATGCTAAGCATTTACCGAATAATTGTATTTTTTTAGTAGATACATTTGACACTATTGAAGGGGTTAAAAAAGCAATTGAAGTTGGCAAATGGCTAAAACAAGAAGGTAAAAAACTTTTAGGGATTCGTTTAGATTCAGGGGATTTAGCTGATCTAAGTATTAAAAGCAGGCAATTGCTTGATGACTCCGGATTTAAAGACGCAGTCATAGTTGCCAGTAATGAATTGGATGAAACAATTATTAGTGAATTAAAGCGACAAGGTGCGAAAATCACTGTTTGGGGAGTAGGGACTAATTTAGTGACAGCAAAGGACCAACCGGCTTTAGATGGAGTATACAAGTTATCTGCAATTAGAGATCCTGGTGAAAAATGGAAGTATAAATTAAAACTTTCTGAACAAATGTTAAAAATTTCTAACCCAGGAATTTTACAAGTAAGGCGCTATCATAATCAGAAAGAAAATCTACTGGATATGATTTATGATTTGGAAAATCCCATTGAGCAGGATTGTCAAATTGTGGATTTGATAGATTTTACTCGTATACGTCACATTAAAAATGGATTGTCATATGTCGATTTATTACAGCCTATTTTTAGAAAAGGCAAATGTGTTTATGAATTACCTACATTAGATGAAATAAGAAAACATAAAGTGAAAGAATTATCTCATTTTAATATAGGAATTAAACGTTTTCTTAATCCACATTTATACGTTGTGGGTATGGAAAAAAATCTTCATCAAAAGAAAATTGAACTAATCAATCAAATTCGTATACAAACTCAACATTCTTAACTTTTAGTAAAAAAATGAAAGCATTATTACTTGTCGATATCCAAAATGACTTTATTCCTGGTGGAGCTTTAGCTGTGTCACAAGGAGATAAAATCATACCAATTATCAATGAAATGATCCATGAACCTTTTGACTTAATTGTAGCGACTAAAGACTGGCATCCTTATAACCATGGAAGTTTTGCTTCAAATCATGGAAAACAAGTAGGGGAGCATATTCAGTTAGCTGGAATTGACCAAATTCTTTGGCCTGCACATTGTGTTCAAGGTACATGGGGAGCAGAATTTGCACAGGGCTGGGACACAACGTGTATTGATAAAATGATTTATAAAGGAACA
>JAUXSJ010000364.1 GCA_030679615.1 Parachlamydiaceae bacterium
ATCAATAAAATAATAAAAAAAGATAAAAACAATGAAAGAATAATTTTAGAAAAAAGTCAATGTGAAGAATTGGCCAATGTTTTAGCAATTCAAACTTTTGAAATAGCGATAAGTTTAAAAGACCCTTCTGAAAAATACGAAATGCTCAAAAAATCCAGAAGTTTAGGGAATCCTGAAGCTTATTATGAATTAGGAAAACTTTATTTAAAAAGTGGAGAAAAAGATAATGCTCTGAAATCTTGGGATAAAGGTTACGAAAATCATTCTCATGTCGGTTGTGGATACAAATCAGTAAAATATCGAATAAAAGATCTATTAGATAATTTTGATTACGACGATCTTGCTAGACTTATAAATGTTGGCGAAGAAGGCTCCAAAAAGGCTCAGCTCCTTCTTATCGAAAAATTCCAACCCTATGATGTGAATGACGATTTTCTTTCTACAGTGATTGAGTGGTTGGTAAATATGATAGAAGAAGAAACGGATGAAGAAAAAAAAATTCAAATACAACAGAAACTTACTCAATTTCGTGATTGGGAGAAATCAGTAATAGAAGAAAATGATATAAATGGATAAAAAAATCAATATCTGCTATACTATATTAGAGAAAATCATGTCCGATTCTTAAGATGAAGTGAGTTTATCTATGAAAATCATTTTTCGTTTCTTCCTAACTTTTTTTCTATTACTCACTCATCATGTGATTGCTGATGAAATGACTAAGCAATCCTCTTCGAATCATTATGAAGTAGTAGAAAATTCGGAATTGGATAGTAATTTTCAAGATAGTGATAGTGATAATCAACCTGACTCTTTTCAAGCGAAATTTCGTAAGATGCTCACTTTACTTGCTTTAATCATTGCATTTATGATTATCGCAGCATGGTCTTTAAAAAAATTAATGAAAACAAAACTTGTAAAGTTAAACACAGATAGTGCGATTAAAGTCATTGAAACCAGATCTCTTTCCCCAAAATCCACACTCTATTTAGTCGAAATCGAAGATCAAACCATTCTTATAGCTGAAACAGGATCGAGTGTTACACATTTATCTACAATTTCAAATCATAAAGGGCAAATATGATAAATTTTTGTTATCGTTTTTTATTTGTTTTATTCACTAGCATCGCCTTGACTGGATGTTATCGCATGCCCACAGAAAACGACTATTCCTTAGTTCCGACTACTAATAATCCCACTGTGACATGTCAAAAAAGCCAAGGTTTAATGCCAAGCGCAACCTATTAAAAGGAATATCATGATTACATTAAGTTCTGAGTCTCTATTAGACTTCATGCAAAAGAATCAATACCAAGCTGAAATACAAGCTGAGACTCAGCAAATTTTTTCTCTTTTAAAATTTGAACAAAGAGAATTTCCCTTATTTATTAGAATTTTTGATGAAGGACATCTACTTCAAATTCTTATTTTTGTTCCATCTCTGCTTGAAACAAGTGAAAATTATGACCCCGCGAAAATTCCTTTAAATGGAAAATTGAATAAACCTGAAGTCATTGCTGATTTAGCTCGTTTACTTCATCTTTTTAATAAAGAATTAGATGTTCCAGGTTTTGGATTGGATGAAATGGCAGGTATTGTTTTTTATCGTATCATGTTGCCGACTCCAAAAAAACAAATCGATTCTGAATTACTTCTCGCTTACATTAAAACAGCTGAACATGTTTGTCAGATGTTTTCTCCATCTATCCAAGCAGTAAGTTCGGGCAAGATGACGTTAGATCAAATTTTAGAAAAAGCACAACAAGTAAGTAACAAAGAATCAGAATGAGAGCCATTTATTACGATACAGAAACGACAGGACTAAAAGCGGAAAATGATCGTATCATTGAAATTGCAGCGTATGATCCTGTTTTAGATCGACGATTTGAAATGTTTGTGAATCCCGGTTTTCCAATTCCACCAGAAGCCACAGCTATACATAAAATAACCGATGAGATGGTTGCATCTGCTCCTTCTTGGGCTGATGTAGGTCAACAATTCATAGAATTTTGTGAAGGAGATGTTGTTTTAATTGCCCATAATAACGACGCCTTTGATTACCATTTTTTACGTCTTGAATTTGAACGTCATGCAATTCCCTTACCTACATGGAAATTTATTGATTCTTTAAAATGGTTCAGGAAATATCGTCCGGATCTTCCAAGACATACATTGCAATTTTTACGTGAAATCTACGATATCCCAGCTAATCAAGCTCACCGAGCTTTGGATGACGTTATTGTTTTGCATCAAGTATTTGATAAAGGAATTGATGATTTGTCAATTTCTGATGTTTACGCTCTTTTGAACAAGCCAAAAGATCTGCAGCATATGCCTTTTGGAAAACATCAAGGTGTGCCGTTAGCAAAAGTTCCGAAAAATTATGTGCAATGGCTATCAACAAGTGGATGTTTTGATAAAATTGAAAACCAAGAGTTAAAAGCACAATTTTCTAAGTTGGGTTTATTAAACTAAATGCTTGCCTCTATGTAGCCCAGACTATTGTCTAGGCTACATTTTATCATTAGACTCAGACCTAAAAAGAAGGTAATTCTCATTGTCTAATTTCTCATTTACTCTATCATCACACGAGCTTTTAGCTGTTGCTAATTTCTTTTCTGAATTTGAAGGTACGATACTCTTATTTTCAGGTGGCGTTTCTGAAACAGTTAAATTTTCTTACTTAGGTTTATTTCCTCATGAGTCAGTTCTTATTCGAGGAGATACTCTTGTTCACAATCAAGGATCCTCTCAAATATTGAAAATTAATAATCCTTGGGATGCACTTCAAAACGAATTTTTTTCCAAGTTTTCTCAATCTATTGATTCATTTGCTTTCGGATGGTTGAGTTATCAAATGGGCTTTACAGCTGACCTAGATTATCATTTTAATACTCAATATACATCGACAACTCCTGATGCATACTGGCAAAGATGTGCGGTTACATTAATATTTAATCATGAAATGAATGAATGCAGCGTACAGTTAGAATTAGGTCAATTATTACAAATGGATAAATGTTATCAGGAATGGATTCAAAAGTTATCTATAAAAGATGGTTGGATAGAATTATTGAAAAAACTTAGTTTAGATGATGTTTTAAGTAATACTCAAACTATTAATAAAATTCATGAAGATCAGCTCAGTTCAAATAATTTTATAAATAAAGTTCAAAAGGCCCAAGAGTACATTAAAGCAGGTGAAATTTATCAAGTGAACCTTTCACAACCTTTCTTTTTTGATCATGTTACCTCCCCTTTTAAATTATTTTATCAAATGTGCATAAATCATCCGGCTCCATTTTCTGCATTTATCAACACAAAAGAGCTAGCGATCGTATCCATATCACCAGAACGATTTTTATGTAAACAAGGTGAAACATTAGAAACTCGTCCAATTAAAGGAACGATTAAGCGAGGTACGTCTGAAGCATCTGATAAAATCTTAAAAGAAACACTACTTAACTCAGAGAAAGAACGCGCAGAACTTCTTATGATTACAGATTTAATGAGGAATGATTTAGGAAAAATTAGCCAAGTGGGCTCTGTGCATACGTTGAGTATTTGGAAATGTGAAACCTATTCTAAAGTTTTTCATTTAGTTTCCATTATTCAATCCCTTGCTAAGATTACTCTCAATTCCTTAGAAATTGTGCGCTCTTGTTTTCCCGGAGGATCCATTACAGGTTGTCCTAAGCTTAGGTCAATGGAAATTATTAATGAATTAGAAGATATTCCAAGAGGATTGTATACTGGATCGATTGGTTATTTTAAAAGCTCTGGGGATTTCGATTTAAATATTGCAATTCGAACCTTAGTGATTCTTAAAAATGGTCCCGCATCTTTGCATTTAGGAAGTGGAATCGTTTATGATTCTGATCCCCTACAAGAATACTATGAAATACTAGCAAAAGGTGCTTCATTTTTTGAGAGCATGAAGCACCCTATTGAGATGATATGAAAAGAGCCATAAATTGGATTTTTATCAATAATGAAATAGTCTCTGAAGAAGAAGCAAATATTTCGATTACAGATCGCGGATTTTTATTTGGAGAAGGGATTTTTACGACCATAAGAGTCAATCAAGGTAAATGCGAATTTTTGAATGAACATCTTACTCGATTACATAGCCATGCCAAATTCTTAAATTTTACATTGCCAGAGATCTCACATGATTGGATTAATGAATTAATTTTAAAAAATCAATCGTATGATGGGATATGGAAATTAAAAATTATGGTCACCCTAATTGAAATCAAACAGGAATGTACGGCCAACAATATTATTATGACTTTACATCCTTATCAAACATCTTACCCTTCTCTCGTAAAACTATGTATTTTTCCTCATCCTTTTTACACCCCTCTTTCCCTTATTAAAAGTCTTTCTTATGCACACCATAACTATGCATACAACTATGCAAAGAATATTGGTTTTGATGATGCCATTTATATAAATGAAGGTGGATTTTTATTAGAAACAAGTCGAGCAAACATTTTTTGGATAGATGATAGAGGATGTTGGATTCCTGATATGAGCCTCCTCTATTTAAAAGGTATTATTTTACAACAAGTGATAGCTAAATTGAAAATTCCTATTCATTTCACCAAAGCAAAACTAGAGAATATTTCAGAGGATGCGAATGTTTTTATCTGTAATTCAATGGTGCATTTTCATCCCGTTGAAGTCATTGAAAATCGTTTATTTAAAAGAAATACTAATTTCGAAAGCATTTTAAAGAAAATTTTTTGACAACTGACGTTCAATAGTGCTCTCCAACTTAAGATTTATTTCGTTCTTTTACTTGTAACTGACTTTAGACGTCAATTGACCGCTGAGCTCACAGTTTTACTTTAGGTTTTTTTATTCGATCGTCATGAATTCATCATACCTTTTGGAGTGCGAAAACCCTGCCCTTACAGATGGACACATCTTTTTGTTCACAACACTTAACGTATTTTGCAAAACAATAATTGATTTCTGTAGTCCGATAGACCGTTACTTCTCGAAAACAATTTAACGCAGAGGCGGGGAGACGGGAAGACGCAGAGAAAAACGTTTATAAAATTATATTGGTTAAATGTTCGTCTCTGTGTCTCCCTGTCTCCTCGCCTCTGCGTTAAATTGTTTTCGAGAAGTAACGACCTATAGAGTTACAAAACAATTGTTAATCAATTGTTGTGAACAAAAAGATGTGTCAATATGTAAGGGCCCTGCCTTCGCTTTTTTATGGTTCGGATATACATATAAGCACTATAGATTGCATTGAAGTGACATCGCATCATTATTTTATTCTCTCGTGAAAAAATAAGCGAAGGCAGGGTCTCTAAAAAGTATGATGAATTCATGACGATCGAATAAAAAAACCTAAAGTCGACTTACCTTAGCGGTTAATTTTTATGTCATTGTCGCTTAGGTTGATGACATTGAGCGATGCAAAAGCCTAGGAAAATGTAAAGTAATCATCGCATCCTTAAAAACCGACATTTTAAATCAATTAATCAATAAGTTTGATCAATTAGTAGGCTTTTTATACCACATTCTACTATTTTTATTTTTATTAAAGCCTTTATAAAGTGTCAATTTAGAACTTTCTGAAATATAAATTTGATTTTCATTAACTAAAAATGACAATACTAAACTTTGATCTTTTAACTTTAATATTTTTACATTAGAAATATTAGGGTTATTAAATGTATCTTGACCTATTAAAAGAGTTTTTATTTTATTTCCATTTAAAATTTTATGTATCGTGTTAAATCTTATATTAAACCATTTATAAAGATTATGAAGATTTTCCATCGCTAATATTCGTTCTTCAAAACCTTTATTTTCATCTTTTAATTCTAGCCAATACGGTTGACACTCATTTAGTAGATATTTACATGCCGCAGAAACATAATTATTTGCATTTTCTTCATTCTTCTCCAATATATGTTCTATATCTTCTACATTTACTTGACTTACAATTGAATTTTTATCGAAATTTTGTTGTAAATTTTCTAATGTTTCTTTATTAATTGATTCCAATAATGTAAATTCTTCATTTTTATTAATAAAAAGAACTTCTAAATGTGTATCAGACGATATACTTGAATCAACTTTTATTTTTTCATATCCATTTTTTTTTGAAACCTTTAACTCGACATATTTACATTCATTTTTTTCTTTTATTATTATTTCAAGTATATTTGAATCATAATGAAGATCATTTTCAAATCTGAAGCAATGTATGGGAGATTTATTTATATAATGTCTATATAAAATATCAATGGAATTTTTTCTAACTTGATATAGATAGTATTTTTGAGCTACTTGCTTTAATTGACTAATATTTAAGTCTTCATCCTTAGTTCGATTAAAAAACCTTAGTAAATTATTTTTAAAATTAATTTTATAAACATTAATGCTGTCGTTTAATCCTTGGTCTCGAATTTCTATATTCCAATTATTTACATAATTTTTAAATTGCTCATATTTATTTAAAAAATCATTAGTGAAAAACTTTTGATAAGAATCATCATCAAATTCATTTTGTTTATTATAATACTTATTTTTTAATTCATTCGCTTTCTCTAAATATATACTGCTTCTCTCTACATACATTAATTCATCAAATTTTTTAATTGTCTCTTCCCTTTCATTTTCAATGGGACAAACTGTTGTTTTTTCAGTTTCAGGTTCAAATAAAATAGTTTCGTG
>JAUXSJ010000002.1 GCA_030679615.1 Parachlamydiaceae bacterium
CCGTTTTCTCATTATATTTATTTCATTTGCATCTTACTGTAGAGCTGACTTTAGTTCAGATACTGTCTACTTAACCTGGCAAAATGACCCAACAACAACAATGACCATCCAATGGATTTCAAAAGAAAATGCTTCCAATGTATTCGCTACATACGCATTAAAATCGAATCCTCAGGTATGGATGAAGGTTGACGGAACTCAATATAAAATTCCTGGAATATCTAAATATTTTTTACAGCGTATTGAAATAACAAACTTAGAACCTGATACTCAATATCTATTCAAAATCCCATCCACTCAAAATGTGAATGAAATCGTCTATCAATTTAAAACAGCACCTTTAAATCTAAAAAACGACATTCGTTTTGTTGAGGGTGGAGACATGTATCATGACGGAAAAGAATTAATGGCAAAAACCTGCATTGAAGCTGCTAAAACGAATCCGTTATTTGCACTTCTTGGAGGAGACATTGCCTATGCAATCGGTCATCCCAATCATCACATAGAAAAAGTTGACCGATGGATTGATTGGATTCAAATTTGGCATGCCACAATGATCTCTCCTGAAGGAAATTTAATTCCTGTTATTTCCGCAATTGGAAATCACGATTTAATTGGTCAATTTAATCAGACACCGCGCCAAGCCGCTGTCTTTAGTCTTTTATTCCCGATGCCTGGTTCGAGCATTTATAATGTCATCGATTTTGGCTCTTATTTATCTATTATTTTATTGGATAGTGGTCATGCTACACCAATTAAAGGAACTCAAACAGAATGGCTTAGAAAAACCTTAAATGAACGTCAAGAAGTCACATATCTTGTGGCTGCCTATCATGTCCCAGCCTATTCTTCAGTAAGATCTTTTCAAAATCCTTTAAGTTCAGCTATCAGGCGTTATTGGATTCCTCTTTTTGAAAAGGGTGGAGTACGAGCAGTATTTGAGCATCATGACCATGCCTATAAACGGACATTTCCATTATTAAATAATAAAGTTAATCCTGACGGTATCGTTTATTTGGGAGATGGTTCTTGGGGTGTGAAAAACACTAGAATTTCACCTCGAGCTAAAAAAAGATTTTACATTGCAAAATTTTCATCTGTACGTCATTTTATTTTAACCACCATTAGTCCAACACAAATGCTTTTTCAAGCAATTAATGACAAGGGTGAAATCTTTGATACTTATGCCTTAAAAGTGAAGGTTTCTGAGGTTACTATAAAACCATAAGAGGAAGTTTAATGATTGATTTTAAAATCGGGTCTCCTTACCCATCATCGGATGAGGAAAAATTTCAAATCCTAAAAAAACTTCCAAAATTTAATTCACATTGTCATTTGAGTGGTGAAATTCCACTCGAAACACTCATTAAATTTGCTAATCAAGTGCAAAAACAGGCATTAAAAAATGCGATGACAGCTATTTCTTGCGGGCAAGATTATGAAAAAGCTTTTTCAATATTTCCATTGATTAGCCAAATTATTAATACCCATGAAAAATTAAAAGAAGCAACTTACCAAACATGTTGTAGCTTTAAATCTGATAACAATCAGATTGTATTAATGAGGACAAATTTAAAATCTTTGGAAAATAGGGATTATGAAGAATATTTAAAAACAGTCTTTGAAGGTATTCGAAAAGCTACTTCAGATGATTTCAATGTCCTTTTAATGTTAAGTCTTAAAAGATCATCTACTTTAGAAATGGCTAAAACTACAATCGATTTAGCTTTAAAATATCGCGAAATGGGTGTTGTGGGTATTGACATATCTGATATTTCTACTATTGGAGACATTAGTATCCTTATTCCGGAATTACTTCGAGCAAAAGAAAGTGGCTTAAAAATTGCTGTACACATGGGTGAATCACCCTTAGAAGAAGATCAAATGCTGATTATTAATGAACTCCATCCTGACATGATTGACCATGGGGTTAATCTATGCAAAGATGCAAAAAAATGGATTAAACAAGAAAATACTCCTGTAACAGTTTGTTTAACGAGTTCAATAGCAACTAAAATGCACGATTCCAACCAAATTCATCCATGGATTAAAAGGTATCTTAAAAATAATGATCAAAAGATTCATTTGGGAACAGATGATTCGACAGTATTTAATAAATGTTTAACGGATGAATATTTTAAATTATACCCTGACATAGGTTTTGAAAAAGTAGTTCAAATTGCCAATGAAAGCTTTAAATTAGCGAAATGGATACGGAGTCAAGCAGAATGATACCTAATATAAATTTAACAATTCCATCTTTTATTGAAGATCTTACAAAAGTCAACTTTGGAAAGGCCAATGAGTCTCTAAACTTTCGGTTTGTTAAAGCGTACGAAACTACAATCGACGAAATTATCACTTCAAGAAACATTATCCCAAGACATTTATCTTCTCCGGATGCTATTCGATTTATCCCAAATGAAAAACTTGTGAAGAAAATTTGCGAACTTGACAAAAACATTAATTTTCTTCGTATTCCTAAGTCTTATCATCCCGAGGCTGGGTCTTATGAAATACACGCTATTCATTCAAACATTTTTTTCAAAGCAATTCGTCAACTCCAAGCCAGCGATCCTGAAATCAACATTCCATTAAATCTATTCAAAGAAGCTTTAAGTAATCTACAGAAACATGACTACCTTACAACTTCTCAAATTCTTAAGCATCAACGTCACATTAAAACAAGTTTAACTTTAAATGAATATATTGACGATCTTCAAGACTCTCGTGACTTTAAAAAAGCACTCGCACTTGCATACTACTATATAAATGAAGTTAATTTTAATGAAAAAGCAGTTCTTTCGTGCTTATGTTCCGCTCAGCGTTACTTAGGTGAAGAAAGTTTAGGCGCACTTATTGACCTTAATGGATTTTTAATCAAATTTACCAGCATAAATTCTCTTATCATTTTTAAGACTTATGCTCGCGCAATAACTGATACAATTGCACAATGCGCTACGATTAAAAAGTTAGAAATATCTGCATATACAGATTATGATTTAATTACTACACAAGAAATCGGACGCTTTTTATCTAATGCTAATTTTATCGAGAAGGCTTCTTTTCCCGCCTCGCCTTTTACTAAACATCATTATGAGAAATTAAATGAAAAGACAATCATTCCTATTGCAGAAGCGCTTAGAACAAATTCAAGTCTTAAAAAACTTAACCTGTCTGGAACGATTATTGGTGATATAGGTGTACTAAAAGTCATTGAAGCATTAGAAGTCAATATTGATTCTAAAATGACAGAGCTAAACTTTTTTAATTGTGGGATGACCAATAAAAGTGCTGTGAAAGTATTGGAATTGTTTGAGAAAATGGAGCAATTGACTTGGGTGAATGTCAAATGGAACCGTCAAATTTCTTCTTCAATACAAGAAAAATTTGATCAGATTATAGAAAAACGCAATCCACAATTAACACAATTTTAACATATTGAAATGCAACAGTTTCTTACGTGAGTGATTGTCATAGTTACACTATTTTCAATTATGTCTGATCATTTAACCTAAAACTGCTTCATTTGCATGAGAGGCTACATGCTTCCGTCCGAATAGCGCATATTAATCAAAAAATTTCTAGCACCCATCTTCGAGGGTGCATTATATGCTCGATCATTTCCCATAGCTGCGTCAGTCTCTTCGAGACCATCCTAGCTATGGGCTACCGTTCTTTATCTCCTTTCAGGAGAAAATATTAATAAAGCTTTTAATAATTCAAATTATAATTCTTAAAGTTTGTTAGATTAAATTTTCTCCTGAAAGGAGATAAAGAACGGTAGCCCATAGCTAGGATAGTCTCGAAGAGACTGACGCAGCTATGGGAAATGATCGAGCGTATAATGCACCCTCGAAGATGGGTGCTAGATAGCTATCAGAAAGATACAAAGGCGGCGCTTAAGTTGATTGAATTAACAATACTTGAAAATCAAAGAATTTTCTTAAGATAATGAGAAAGAATTTCAGATGGTTCTGCAACAAGCTCAATCAATTTTCCGGTAATAGGATGTTTAAATCTTAATATTGAGGCATGGAGAAGCTGGTGATCCACTCCATATTTATGATTCATGGATTGTATTCCATAAAGAGAATCCCCTAAAACAGGTGTTCCACGGTGCTTTAAATGAACTCGGATTTGATGTGTACGTCCCGTAGCTATTGTCGCTTTTACCACACTCAGTTTTTCATCCCAGCCAATGGTTTGAAAATAACTAATCGCCGGCTTACCATTTTCAACCACTGCCATTTGCTTACGATGGATCGGATGACGACCTATAGGCTCATTAATTTCCTCGTCCTTTCCTTTGCCCACACAAATTGCAATATATTCCTTATAAATTTGGCGATCAGCAAATAAAACTGTCAATTTTTGCTGTACTTCTAAAGTTTTTGCTGCAATTAATACGCCTGAAGTATCTTTATCTAATCGATGAACGATACCTGGTCTTAATAAATTTTCTGATTCAGGTAAAATTCCACAATGATTCAAAAGCGCATTAACAAAAGTTCCATTCCAATGCCCTGGAGCAGGATGAACAACCATGCCAATAGGCTTATTAATGGCTAATAAATACTCATCTTCAAATAAAATAGATAATGGAATAGCTTCGGGTTTCACCTGGGCTTCAGGTGTAGCAACAAATTGAACTTCAATTTCATCGTTAAGACATACTTTATGCCTTTTCTTCGCAGGAACACCATTTAATAAAACAAGATTTTGATCGATCAAATATTGAAAATAGGTTCTGGAATATGTTTCGCTAAAATGATTCGATAAAACCTTATCTAGACGTTCACCCACATTTTGTTCATTGACGGTAATTAAATCGAAATCTTCTTCAGTCTTCACAATGAATTCCTATTAGAACAGGTAGGTTTTTTCTTTCATTAACAGATATTTGATTGAAAATACTGATAAGATGAGCTTCTAATAATTCAAGAGCTGTTAAATCCAACTGCTCACTGATAAACTTACCTAAATATATTTTTTCTTCATGCTGTAAAAAATGAAGATTAAGCGGATGATCTTTTTGAATAAAAATATTTGAAGATAATGAAGCAGGATCTTTTAAAATCATTGCTTCATTAAAAGTTAAAGGAAATCCAAAAAATAATTTGTCTAAAATCATAAACTACAATTTTCTTATTCTGCTGCTTGTTTTCTACGCTCATCACCTTTTTCTTTCGCTTTTTCCCGATCTTTTTTCATCTCTTCAGCTGCCATCTTAATAATTGACATTTCTATTTGCTTTTCAATTCCAGCCTCAGCGCCTGCTTCAGCTTCTACTGGATCGACAGGTACAGCGGATTGAGCTTCTTTGAATTTTTTCGGATTTTGAGGTGCTGATATATTAGGATTAACTTGATTTGGTCTTGCACCAGATATTGGATCTACCATAAAAACCTCTCTTTTTCTAAACCACTAATAATCTTATAATTGCAAAAAAAAACTGTTTAAACCAATCTATATGCAATATCCCTATTTATTATGATAACAAGTCGATATTAATTGCGCAATTATAAAATCATTAATTTAATAAGCTAATAACAACAAATAAACACTATTAAAATAACTTGTTTTTTATTTGAAAAGATGTATTATTTACAACTTTTTAATCATAAATTTAAAAAAACATGAAAATCGAAAAAGCTTGTAAAATATTTGAATTAATAAATGAAATTCTAATTTCTGATTCAAATAAACCATTTGATGCTTTAAATAAAGTTTTCATCCCTTCTTATTTTAAAAAAGAGCTTATTCTTCGCAGTTCTTCAAAGGGTATGATTACTGCTTGGTTAAAAAATAAAGAAACGCAAGATGAACAGATTGATCAAATTAAAAAAATTGTCATCAAAGCTTTTCATCAAATTAATAAATCTGAAAAATATAACAGTGTTCCTCTTTCTGTACGTTTTAGTTTAGAAAAATTAGTTAATCAGGAAACAATTAGTAAACAAAAATACAAAAAAAAATTTCCCGAAACAGTTCAAGTTGAAGAATTGAATCACATGAATGTGATTCAAAAGAAAAAAATTCGTGAAAAGATACGTTTAGAATCCTTTTTAAAAAAACAAACCTCAGTTTCTGAAATTAATTTAAATAAATGGAACGCCATACTTTCCTATGATGGGTCTTTCAATATAGAATTTTTAACTAAGTTAGTCGAGTATCTAAAATTAAATCCCGATTACGCTCAAAAAGGATTTGAAAAAACACTCCCTTTGCTTATTCAAGGATTAGAAGAATCTGATTCTTATATTAAAACTTTTACAGCTTCACAAGATGATCAAGAATTACGCGGAATTAAGAGAAAAGATTTAGCAATAGCGCTAGCAAATGAAGCCTTTCAATTAAAACCTAATGAAAAAAAGTTATTTTGTGGATCTTTTGGAAAACGCATTGATTCCTTCAAAGCTCTATCAACAACCCTTGATTATTGGAAAAACTTACTCCCTGAATCAATTCAAGAAACTATTCCCGAACCTATTAGAGAATTTCTTAATCATAAAGACATTTATCTTAAAAATCCCGTCGATGTAATAAAAACGTTCTTGAATGAACAAAGCAAATATTTTAATGAAAAATGTACTAATGAATCCTTTGATATTAAAAATTCTATTTTTAATATTTTATTTGCTCATCAAGATCGAAAAGTCCCAGAAGCACTTTCAAACTTTTTACCCTTATTTTTAGAAACGCCTTTAATGAGTTGGTTTCAACAAGGGTTAATTGGTAATGCCATGGAATTTGTACAAGATGGTCCTATTAGAGAAATGTTTCTTCTTTTATCTGAACATGGAAACACTCTAGATGACCCTTTAAAAAGAGAAAAAATTTTACAAGAGGCAGAATCCTTAATTATTAAACTTTTGACACCATCTGTTGAGATAGCGATGAATGGTGTCAATCAAGGAATAAAAAAAAGTCATGAACAGTTTTTTAACTCTCTTCCACCATTTATTCAAGAAATCATAGGGAATCAAGCATCGGCGACACCGTTTTGGATTGAATATGAAAAAACGGAGAATCAAACATTCAATCTCATGATTTACTCCACTAGACAAGGATTAGATTTTCATGAAAAAGTGGAAAATGATGAAAAAACATTAACTGCATGGCCTTTAAGATTGATTAATGTTCCTCAAGAACGCCTTGATTCCTTATTTTTTGATCGATTACTGATGCACTTCATTGAACCTTCATTAAACCCTGAATTTATTTCTGATCCACAAGATTTATATGAAGGATTAATTGCATCTTTAGGTGCTCAAGTTGAAAATCATCATTTTATTCATTGTCCTTCTTCATTAAAAGAAGGTGAAATTGCAGAGCATCTACTCATTAAACCAGAAATCGATTCTCGACTCATTCGATATTATCTATTGAAAGATTCTTTTATTTCTTTTTCTCAGCCCTATCTTAAATCTAAAGAAGGCTATCTAACCTTTAGTAGCGTTAATGAATGGAAAATGATCGATTCAGGGATGCAAAAAATTATTCAGTTAGCCAAAGAATTGGGCGATCTTATTTCTCAAGAGGAATGGATTCAACTAAAAGCCACAGAAAAAGATATTCGATTAGAGTTTCTAGCGTTACAAGAACGAAACTTAACTTCTAAATTTGAATCTCAAGCCCATTCTAAAACTTACCTCCCCACTCAATTTTTTGATGAAATTTCAAAAATTATCTCAAGCCAATCGTTAAGGGAAATTAAACCTTCTCTTATATGGGCTTTAGGAGATGATTTCGAGATCATTATCGATGAATGGATCATTAAAATTGAGTATAGTGAAAAATGCCAACCAACTGTATTTGGAATTCAATCCAATATTAACTCACTTGAATCTACAAAAAATGACCCTCCAAACGACGTTAAAAATAATGTTGCATCCAAAACATCTAATTTTTTGGATGAAATTCGTGCTCTTTTTCCAATTAAAGAAAGACCAAAAGGCTGGTTAAGAACCATTATTTTTAGTGTTTACTGGAGTATTGCTTTTCAAGCATTGAGGCATGCACATTTAGCGTGGACAACCTATCAATCAGGTCTCGATTTTTTTAAAAGTCCTTTATTTTTTTCAATGATAACTCCTTATTTATATCAAGGAGCTTCAGTCGTAGCTCCTTTTGTTAAGGAACACACACCTGAGGAGATCATTTCTTTAATTCAATTATCGTACCCTTTTTATGAAAAAGGGATTCGAGTGATTGAACAAATTAATGAATGGTATCGCGAATTAAAAATAACAATAGCACAATGGATTTTTTCTCACTTAATCGAGCTTGGCTTAACACATGTTGCTACGAAAGAACAAAAAAATGATATTATAAATCTATTTACGAAGTACAGGGATGCTTCAAAATGGTTAACAAAGCAAATGCTTGGCAAAGAAGAGATTGACTTTAAGTTTGCCGGACCAATGATTTCTGAAAAAAAAACCCTTATGCTTAGAAATTGTATGTTTCCACATTATTCTAAGCAAAATATGGATAAGTATATTTTTGTGGCTCCCGGAATTCCTATAAGTTACGAAAAACAAAAATTTGAATTCAAAACTGGCCTTCAAACAATTTATACATGGATTAAACATTCAAAATTCCTACGTTTTGAATCAAGTCAAAATTACCATTCCGATTTAATCTCCACCTTCCCTTATGATTATAGTACCTCATCAACGCAATACTCATCTGCTCGTAACTATGAACAAACAATATCTTTAGATATTCGTAAAAAAAAATATCAAGATAAATGGAGTTTAAGTTCATTATTTTTCAATACAAATCAAATGTTTGATCATAACCGTAATCAAACAATTCTTTTTGAAAACTTTACTTGCCTTTCTTCGCACTATCTTTTCAATCACATTGAGCAAATGGTTTTTCAATCTACAGATTTAAATGAATGGACTCATCTTAATAATGATGAAATTTCTTTGTATTTAGCAGCTCTATCTGATTTAGGTATTGAATTATCCACAGCAGTGGAAGGAGATAATGGTCGAGGGGTTGCATTTTATACACGCTTTATTACCAATATGTTTCTCATTTTGATGCTAATGGATAAAGTAGCAAAACAATGTTCAAATGCAAACTTAGATGGCTACCCTTTAAATATTTATCCCTTGTTCATATGGTTGCGGGATAATATTTCTTATATTGAAGATCCAATCATCTTAAAATCTATGGAGAAAATTTGTTCTTATTTTACTCCTGATTTGAACATCTATCATTTACCTTCAAAAAAGGATTTACAAGAATTAAGTAAAAATTGCTTATTCAACTTTAAACATTCAAAACATTTAGACAATGGATATAGCTTATTTGATGAATATCCTAATTTTTTATGGTCAGAAGAGGTGTGTGGTTTAGAAAACCTTGAAACTTGTTATTATGAAAATTTTTTAGAACATTCAAATTTTAAAGTTAAAAGTGGCATTCGGAATTATGAAACAATATATTTTTCCCAGTGGAAAAGTATACTATTAGAATTATCACTTGATTTTAATATTAATAATCCCCTTCCAATATCTTTTAGACTATTAAAACTTCAAACAATAAATTGTTTTCGATTTCTTCATGATTTGAATTTATCAGACAATTGCTTTTATCGTTCTTTAAAACCTCTTAAAAAGAATAAAATGCAAAGTGTTAATGTTAAAAATTATTTCAATGGAAATTTTAATGAAATATATCGTTGGGATAAAATCATTAGCGTTGTTGGTGTTATTAGTGTTATTGATAATAAAATCACTAGTTTTATAGAAAATTCTTTTAATTTAACAAAATTTCATCCCGAACCAAGCTTAGCAAGAGGTTATAAGCAACTTTCTTCCGATCCTACAAATTATTTATCCCAATCACTTAATGTTTCAGACTCTTATGTAAAGAAATTAACGCAAAAAAAATCCCAATCTACAATCATTTCTAACCCTCAACCTCCTCTTTTATGCGATAATAGTATTCTGGATCGTCAACAAAGAGAAATGATCCTTTCTGAGCGCTCAGATCAAGTGATTCGAACCCTAACCTATTACAGTCAAAACAAAGATA
>JAUXSJ010000003.1 GCA_030679615.1 Parachlamydiaceae bacterium
GGAGTATACTCAGCGCATTTACGAATGATTTTTACATGATAACCCGTTTCTTCATGAACTTCCCTTAAAAGCGCTTCCTCAGTGGTTTCACCAGGATCAACACCCCCGCCAGGCATTACCCATAAAGGAATATCCTGACGTTTAACAAGCAATACTTGACTGTTGTCGTTATTAAAAATAATGCCTATTGCGGCGGGTAAAATGGCCATATTTATTGAATACTTTTTATTGTTAAAGATTAAACCATTTATCATACATGTTTTTTCGATAAATTCAACTTCTTGTAGGATTAAAATTCAATGAATTCTCCCTTGACGATTAAATATTAAAAAGATAATCTTTATTGTGTTTAAAGCCCAAGTGGTGAAATTGGTAGACACGCCAGATTTAGGTTCTGGTGCCGCGAGGTGTGTAGGTTCGAGTCCTATCTTGGGCAATAACCGAACATTTTTTCAGAAATGATAAAATGTTCGGTTTTTTTTTATCTAAAAATATACGATCTTTTTATTTCATTACCCTGAACATTCTAGAAAAAAATTATTAAATCAAAAGAAAGGGCTAGGTTTATTTATGTTTAAAAAATTATTACAAATTTTATTTGGAGGCACTGTGGCATTTGTTACAACCATTATTTCACCCGTATACGGGACGAATGATACAGAATTGCAAAAGCAAGCAGACGTATTGAGAGAAGAAGGAAAAAGTCTGAAGGCAATCGACATTTATAACCAAGCTATTGTTCGATATCAAGAGGATAAAGATTATGCCAACATGATGGGGGCTTTAACCGGACGCTTATTATCATGGAAGCATCTGTTTTACAAAACATAAGATAAGATTTATGCAATTTTTGTTAAGAAAGAAGCTGAAGCGATGTTAAAAATAGCAAAAGAGCATCAGTTACTTGATAGACTCTATCTTATTCATTTCTTGAATGGAACTTCAGCTATCTTGTTAAAGGATTACCCAGCTGCAGAAAATGAATTTGGTCAAGCAGTTGAATTGTATCCAACTGATAATGCTGAGAAAGGTGACTGGATAGCTCATTTAGGAGAAGCTGTTTATAGAAATGGTAAAAAAGAAGAAGGAAAAAAATTAATTTTGCAAGGTGTGCAGATAATTGAAGAAAAATCCTCTCAAATAGATTCTTTTCTATTTAATGTATGGGTTTCAGGAGCATACCTTCGTTTAGCAAAACTTCTAAAACCAGATACCATAGATGAAAGCCAAATCTTCCTCGGAAAAGCTAAAAAAATCATAGATTCAGACGATAGACTTATTATTCGCAAACAACAGCTGGAATCCTTTGTAAGGGAATCTCAGTAAGTCGAATTTCTTTTTAGCAAGGAATTAGGCACATTAAGAGTAGAAATCGAACTCTTTAAAAGTTCTAAAGCTGTCCTGGGATCGGCAAATTACCGAACATTTTTTCAGAAATGAAAAATGTTCGGTTTTTTTTATCTAAAAACATACGATCTTTTTATTACATTACCCAGAACATTCAAGAAGAACGCGACTATTTTCTCTTTGAAAAAATTAGAATCTTTCAGCTTATGTGAATGATTCTGTCGCAGTTACACTGCTCAATTATGTCTGATCATTTAACCTCAAGCTGCATTCGAGTCTATCGACTCTTCATTTGCATGAGGCTACATGCTTCCATCGCTATCGCGATTCATTTCGCTAAACCTAAATGAGTTAATTAGTAACTTGATATACGCATTAATAACATATTTTATGTAGTAATATGAACAAGGTTTTGATAATAATCTACTTATGTTTAGCAAGATGAATCGCGATAGCGATGGAAGCATGTAGCCTCATGCAAATGAAGAGTCGATAGACTCGAATGCAGCTTGAGGTTAAATGACCAGACATAATTGAGCAGTGTAACTGCGACAGAATCAATCACTTTAAAAGCTTGAATTGTAAAATTAAACAAAACTTGTCAGTCTGAGTCAGCAGATCGAACCCATGTTTCATCTATCAAAGTTTTGATAAGCGATTGAGTCAACCAGTTTTCATATTCATCGGATGTCCATCCTTGCTCTATTACAAACATACGATACAGATCGCGTCCGGTGAAAGCCCATAAGATATCACGTGCTTTCGTTATGCTTAGTATCTTGGAAAGAGACTTTTCCTCTACCATTGCTTGTATAGTTACTTTTTGCCGATCAAAACGACGCATTTCTTTTTCTTTTTCAAGCTCTTTAAATTCAGGAGCCAAAACAGCTGCACCTCGAAAAACATCCATTTGTGTTCTTTCTGCATCATACATTTGACGAGCAATTTTAGCAGAAATAGATAGACGCAATTTTGGCGATTTCTCTTGGATACTTTTTTCTACTAGTGCATCAAATTGATCTAAAGGAAAAATCTCATCCATTAAGGCTCTAAGTACACCCCGTTTAGATTGGAAAAGTGCGTAAACCGTAGGAATAGAAACTTCAGCTGCTTGAGCAATTTTTTCAATCGTAACATGTTCAAATCCATTCAATTCAAAAAGATTTTTTGCTGAAATAAGAATACGTTCTCTTGTATGTGTTGCTTGAGTGTTTCTGGCAGTTGATCTGTAAGGTCTTTTTTTGATTTCTGACATATTGATTATAGTTCACTATATTTAATATTGACGATTTGATTATAGTTTACTATAATGAATGTTGATTGTCAAAAAAATTAGCATGAAGGAGAAGAAAAATGGAAGATACAAAGACTGTCGCAGTAGCTTATTATACAGCACTGGGTGAGAAAAAAATCGAAGAGGTGAAAAAATATCTTCACTCTAATATTCAATTCACTGATCCACAGGAAACGGTAATTGGCAAAGATGCTGTTCTCAAGGCAGCAAAAGGTTTCACAAGTATTTTTAAGAGTTTAACTATCCGTGCAAAATTTGGTTCAGAAGATCAAGCAATGATCATCTATGATGTAGAAATTCCTGGTCTTTCCAAAAATTTGCATGCAGCCTCTTTATTAAGCTTTCATGATGGGCTTATTTCAAAGATTGAGCTTTTTTATGACTCTAAAAGCTTAAGTAAATAAGAATAAGTTTTTTTATAATATTCAGATAGCCACTCTTCCGTTCAGGAAGATGGTATCTGATAATGACATCTCAAAGTATCCTCAGAAAATTCACTCTGCGATGTTACAAATAATTTTAGCCCAGCTTAGAAAACCCCTCGACTATCGTTCTATTTCAGTTTTGTGAAATAAGATTCCACCTTTATAAAAGACTCTAACTCATAAAGTTGCTTCATTCCTTCGAGAAATTGGTTCGAAAACTCTCCGGTGTTAGGAGCGTAAATTCCGAACATTTTTTCAGAAATGATAAAATGTTCGGTTTTTTTTTATCTAAAAACATACGATCTTTTTATTTCATTACCTAGAACGTTCAAGAAGAGTGCGACTATTTTCTCGTTGAAAAAATTAGAATCTTTCAGCTTATGTGAATGATTCTAATGTTTTTCAACGAAAAGTTGCCGCACTCGTTCAGAACAACCCAAAATACCAAAAAATCAATATTTTCTGAGTTGTTTTAATAGGATGAAAGGAGATCGATTGACCATTCCATTCAATCGTCATTTTTTTGCCACGAGCCTTCCCAATTTTCAATGATTGAATGCTTAGTCCAAACGTCTCCTTTTAACAGCGACTCAACTGCTTTTGCTCTTGCATTGAATAAATCTGGTTTAGATTCTGCTAAGGTCTTTGTAGATCCATTTGGTAAAAAAACAGGATCAAATCCGAAACCAGCAGAACCTCTAGGGAGAACGATTATTCCTGATACACTACCTTTGTAGATATAAATTTCATTATCTTGACGAAATGCAAGTAAGACTATCCATTCAGCTTTACGACCTTCATATTCAGTTAAATGGTCCAATAACCAACGAATATTGACCCCAAAAGATGCTCCTTTAACGTCTAGGGAGGTATCTTCTACAATAATATTTTCTCCAAGTTGACTAGCTTTATGAGCAACAACTTTGATGGGATCAGCATCAATTTCCTTTAAATCAAAATGTGTTGTTTCAAGAATACTTCCATATTTAGCAAATAGATATTTGAATTCCTCAAATTTTCTAAGGTTACTTGTATTTAATTTCCATGTTGAACATTTCATCTCTCTAGTTTCTCCAACACATAAGGAATAACAAAAACATATACTTATAAGAAAACAACAATTGGTATATTAGACTTCTTTCAAAACTTAAAAATTAAACACAAAGACACGAAGACTCTAAGGTACGAAGAAGTCTATTTTCATTTATACATATTTCGTGCTTTTTTAATTAAAAAACAATTATACAAAAACGAAAAAATCTAATAAACTCTATTTAAAAAATATTATTAAACTGATAACATCAATTACAAATTTTATAATTATTTTAAAAATTAATTAAGGCTAAAATGCATGTCTGAAAGTATAAAATCAACTTGTAACCCAAAAGTATTTCCTCATTTAGAAAGCATCAGTGAACCTTTTGATGGTATTTTATTAGATGCCTATGGTGTTTTTTGGGGAGGAAATGATATTGGGATATTACCGGGTTGTCAACAAACAATGGAACGACTTGTTTCTGAAGGGAAAATTATCGGAATCCTATCCAATTCCACGCAGTTAGAAAAAAAGGAAATTGAAAAATTAAAAAACCATGGACTTGAACTGGGCAAGCATTTTCATTTTTTCATTACTTCAGGGACGGTAGCAAAACAGATTTTTTTAACAGATAATCTTCCATTTCCTATTCCTAACAAGAAATTCTATCTTTTCGGGATGCCTCACCCAAAATTTAATTCGCATCAAATGCTTTTTCAAGACACTCTTTTTCAAGAAACAACTAATTTACAAGAAGCAGATTTTATTTACATTTCGATACCACATATCGATGGGCATGATCAAACCGATCCCCTTATTTTTAAAGAGTATATTGAAACTTTTAAAGATACGCATCTTCCAATGGTCTGCGTTAATCCTGATCTTTTTGCACATGAAGGAAACCCTCCACGCGCTGTTGTCCGACAAGGATCTATCGCTGCGATGCATATAGAACAAGGAGGTCAGGTGTTCTATGTCGGAAAACCTTCTGATAAAATGTTTTTAGCAGCTATGAAATCGTTTCTCGATTTTGGCATATCTAATCCTCAAAAAGTATTGATGGTTGGAGACACTCCTGAAACAGATATTCGAGGAGCTCGAAATTTTGGTATACCTTCAGCATTGATTACGAAAACAGGGATAATGGCTGATAGAATTAATCGTTTAAATTTAGAAAGTGCTGTTCGAGATCTTCCTATAAACGATTTTCCTGATTTTTTCATCGATTACATGGGAAAAAAATGAACTTTGAATTACATCCCAATTTGTCAAAAAAAGAATTCATCATTGATTTACCGCTATGTAGAGTCCTTTTGGAAAATGAATTTAACTATCCTTGGATTTTATTAGTCCCACGTCGTTCTAATGTATCCCGAATAATGGATTTAGATCAGTTTGATCAACTTCAACTTTTAAAAGAATTAGATCTTACGCAAAAGATATTGTGGGATTTTTTTCATTTAACGCAGCTTAATGTCGCTGCAATAGGCAATAAAACTCCTCAACTTCATATTCACATTATTGGAAGAAGGGCTGATGATCCAGCTTGGCCTCATACAGTTTGGGATCATCCAGAAAAACGTCCCTATACCCCACAAGAAAAAGAAGTTATGATTCAGCGTTTGAAATCAGCTTTTTAATCAATAGTTATTGTTATAGTCGATTAAATTACATTTGATAATTTTTGACCGCTTCAAAGCCTCGAGATTGAAAAATTTTATCAACTGTGATTTAATCGACTATATACTTTGGAAACTCTGCCTTAGTTCACTATAATCTTAAAAATTACAAAATTAATTTAAACTAAGGCAGATCTATGATTAGCTTCTATTATTCAATTGCTCGCCAAACTGTAATTCCTCCAAGAGTTGGTATATAAGCACTATTATCACGTCCTATCCCAATTCCCGCAAAAAAATTATTAGCTAAATCACCAGCCAAAATACCTGTTGTAGATACTCGAACTTTATTGCGAATCTTTCCTTTCTCAAAATCAAGACTAGCAAAATACCAACTTTTTGAATCTTTAGCATATGTATAAATCAGTCCATTTTTTGTTGATAAACGTGAAATTGCAGATGGAATTGAAATATCGTAATTGGTCCATACTGTTTCAGAAGTACCAGTAACTGGATCGAAAGCAATTCTTGCAATACCTGGTATTGTAGTTAAATTACCTGAAGTAGTTGAAATTCCTCCAATTCCTGTACTTCCATAATTATTTTCTATTATTACTGAATGATTGACTGCTATCAAAGAATTTTGACAGCTTGATGCATAAGGAAATCTCGTAAAAACAACTGGCTGTGCAATCAAAGCACCAGTTTCTCGATTAAAGATAACCACATGCATGTAAGGATCCGCATTATCTGCAATAGTGACAAATTTATTTCCATCAAAATCATTAAATAAAGTTGGAGTTGTTCCTGAGCCTTGTTGTGCTTGACCGGGTTTTAATCGTGTTCCTCTATCATAAACTGATCTCCAAATACCAATTGGCCCTGATGTACTTGCTTCAAAACGATATAAAGCATGGCTTGAAACGATAAAAACGCCTCCATCTTCATCTGTCGCAAAAGATTTAGAAATTCTTTCTATAGAACTTCCACCTATAACTGATGCAAGATTACTTATGGAAATTTGTCCAGTTCCAGGTTGAATATAACCTACAGTCCCTAGTTGAGTAGCAAACCATAGATTTCCTGTGCTATCAGGTATTACTGAAACTATTGTGTCTGCTGGAAGGAGTACTGTTGTTAAATTATATGACTGAGCTAATACAAATTGATTTTGAACAATGGAATAAATTCGAACTTCTTTTGTTGGAGTATGGACAACGACTCGATCCAAATTATCCAAATAAAAATAAGCTATAAAAACAGGAAAAGTTGTATTGGGAAGATTTACAGAATCTAAAACTTCAAGCGTATTCTGATCAATTAACAATAGATTATTATCATATGGAGTTATAGGAGTGCTGGCAACTGAAAGACTTACTCTTACCGTAATAATTTGGCCCGAAGAATTGAATGCAAGAACAGAAGTGCCAAGTGTTGGAGGTTGTATTAAAGCATCTTGCGTATGTCTGTTTGAAAATTTACCTGGACCTCGAATAGAAACTGTATCTGTTTGATAAGAATTTGCATGGACTTCGCTAAAATCATTTGGAGCCATAAATGGGTTTTGATAAATGGATGGTGTAGGAATTGCTTGGCCATTGTAAAGCAAAATATTAGGTTCTTGCCATTCTTCTTCAAACTCATCTAAAGATTCAGCTGTTATATCTAAATAAGTTGATAAATGTGATTCTTCATAATCATTAGAAAAGACTGCTGAAAATCCAAAAAGCGCTGTAAAAACTATTAAAGATATTTTTTTCATAAATTTACTCCTTTTTTTTTGGTTCATGACATTTAAATGTAAAATAATTATTTTAAAAATTCAATGAAAAATGGATAAGATATTTTAGTGAAAATTTTCTAAATAATTCTAAAAGTTTTTACAAAAGAAAATTTGTCAAATTATATTGATTCTTAATTCTACATTTGAACTTAAAAATTGAGTCTAACCGCTAAATGAATTAGATCTTTCTCAAAAGATATTGTGGATTCTTTTCATTAGACTTCTTTCGAAATTTGCTTTGATTGAAAAAATTAGGTATTTTTGAGTAGGTTTTTTGAAAAATTTTGAAGTCTTATGTGTACATAAGACTTCAAAATTTTTCAAAAAAGGTG
>JAUXSJ010000004.1 GCA_030679615.1 Parachlamydiaceae bacterium
AGCACCGATTGTTAATGATAACCCCAAACTTGAAGTTAAATAAGCAACTCCAAAACATAGAACTAAAACACAAAGTAAAAATAATTCCTTGCTTCGAGTTCTTGCAACAAGCAACAAAACTCTTGGTACCAAATGTTGAGCACACATAAACACAATTCCAAGAATCACTATCCCCTTAGCTAAATTCCAAAGGAGCATTGGATCGGTTTGACTAACTTCACCATTACTTTGTAATAAGGGTGTCATGAGAATCATAGGAATCGCGATTAGATCTTGAAAGATTAAAATCGAAATGGACAATCTTCCATGA
Source organism: Parachlamydiaceae bacterium (assembly GCA_030679615.1). Taxonomy (GTDB): domain Bacteria; phylum Chlamydiota; class Chlamydiia; order Chlamydiales; family Parachlamydiaceae; genus JAUXSJ01. The sequence continues at coordinate 311 of JAUXSJ010000004.1, forward strand.
GGAGTTGTTGACTCCCCTTTTTGATTTAAGACATCTAAAACAATCGCAGTACTGCTCATTGAAATTAAACATCCAATAAAAACTGCTTCATTCCATGGTTTTCCAAACACTTTAGTGACAAGAAAACTAATAGCGACTGTTAAAAAAACTTGTAAAGAACCACCCAATAAAAACAAACGTTTAATCTGCACAAGTTTTTTAAAGGAAAATTCCATTCCAATTCCAAAAAGGAGCAAGATAATCCCAATTTCCGCTAATGTCTCAACATCATGGGTTTCTGAAATTAAACCTAATCCATACGGACCTGAAAGTACGCCTGTTAAAATAAATCCTACTACTGGCGGAATTCTTAATCGATGACCAAGAAGAAGTACGATGACAGAAACAGCTAAAACGATTAGCAAATCTTTAAAGATAAATACTTCCATGCATCAAGCTCCAGAGTGTTCTTTTTCGATTGAAGGTTTTTTTATTAATTGATCAACTACTTGATTAAGAGCTTCAGCATAAGGAGCATAATTTGAAATGACGTCTTTTATCGTAATTTCATAACGAAAATCCGGTACAGCTCCTTTATTTTCAATACAATCGACAATCGACCATGTATTTGTAATGAGTGCAATACCTGTTTGGTTTGGTAGACTAACGGCGTTTGTACATCCACCAGCACCAGCTGTTTCTGTTCCAAATAACACGGCTCTTTCATTGTTTTTAAATATCATAGGAAAAAAATCACCCCCAGAAGTATCTAATTCATTAATGAGAATTACAAGAGGTTTTGTATATCGATAATGTGGATGAGGATTTATCATATCAACACCCCATAAATGAATTGGTTTAGTCAATGTTTTTCCTTGGTACCATTCAGAAAGAATAGATTCAAAATAATTTTTTACAAACAATCCTTGAATAAACGAATTATTTTTTACAATAAGATGAGGATGGTTCATCGGTTTTTTTATAACTTCATGAATCCTAATTTTTTCCAAATATTCTGACGCATAGATTGCATCACCATAGGTTAATTTTATGCAATGATGCGGAGTGCTTAAAGGCTTAGAAGTTAACATAGAAGCTAATTCATACATATAGAAAACTAACCCTCCTGGATTATTAACTTGGTCTATAATAAGTGCTTCTGTTTCTTTTTCCATTCGTTCAATAATTTCACCAAAATAACCTACATCCTGTTCATCACCACGATATCTTGGAATTCGAATATATCCGATTTTTTTTCCTTTTTTATTTCTATAAATATAGGCATTCCAATCGTTTGTTCTTTTATCATTTAAAAAGGTATCAGCATGATTATCGGTATCAGAATAATCAATATCATCTTCAAAAAACTCATCCCCATTAATCCACATAGGATTTCCTAGCCTTGGTACAAAAGAATTACGTTTACCAATGACTGAATCTTCCTGGAGTAAATCCATATATAAATCTATAAAAGGCGTGCTCATTTCAACATCTTCCCTCCATCGATTATCTATTAGATCTATGTTATTTTTTTTCAATGCTTCCGGAAATAAATGAATGGATTGCATAAAATCTAAATAATGGGGAACTATTTCTGGATGGTAATTCCACATTAATTGATATGAAGTTTCTTTTTCAGAAGGATATGTTTTAACCGTGATGATAATTGGGCCTTTTGGTACTTCATCACCAAGATAACCGAAACGTTGAGTCAATCCTATAGCTAACATAGAAGAATTAGTTTTAGGATTAATTGATTTTGATTCATAAGCACTCTTCAATTCCTTCATCACTTCTTGCGGCGTTTGTTCTCCAAATCCAATAATTTCATCTCCAACTTTTATTTGTAAACGCCCTTCTGGTAACTTAGACTTATTAACGCAATCGATAAAAAATCTTCCATCCACTTCTGTCACAGTAAAAGGGAGGGTTGCATATTCGCTAGAAAGAAAAATGGCTTTTACATGATAATCATGCATTGAGTTGCAAAATTTTTGAACTATCTGATGAAATTGTTTAGTTGATAATTCTGGTGTTATCAAAATTTCTTCTACTGATTTTTCATAGGCTTCGTTTAAGTCCCAACCATATTTTTCCTTTTTCCATTCCAGTGGAGCGTAATGAATGTCATAATATTGTTTAATAATCATTAAGTCATTGATCATCAATGATTTTTTTTGATCTTGATTAATACCGAATGCCATTGAAATAAAAACATTCAAACATAGAATAGTTGTCGTTTTAAAAAAAAGAGATCGCATAAAACCTGAGATTTATTTGTTCTGGAAAGTCACTACTTTTCAATTTAATTCTTAAAAAAAATATAATCAAAAATTAAAAATAAAAATAGATAAATGTAGAACATAAATGAATTTAATATTGGTATTATTTTGGTCACGTTATGACTTTAACGAATAGACCGGGAGACAGTGAGACGCATCTGCGTTAAAGTCATACCGAGATCACGTTTTTCAACCTACTTTTATAAATGCGCAAAAGGACTGTCATTAAAGTTAGGTTTTTCTTTCTTTATGATTTTCTCAGCTTTTGGAGGTTTTTTATCTAAACGAGCAGTTAAAGAAATTCGCTTTCGTTTTGGATCTACCTCTAAAACTTCCACCAATATTTTTTGCCCTACCTTCACAACATCACTCGGATGTTTAATATAACGATCTGAGAGTTCAGATAAATGGATTAAACCATCTTGATGGACTCCAATATCAACAAAAGCTCCAAATGCAGTCACATTTGTGATGATCCCTTCTAAACGTAGACCTAGTGATAAATCTTCAATAGAATTAATTCCCTCTTTAAATTGAGGGGCTTCAAAAGTTGTCCTTGGATCCCTGCCTGGCTTTTTTAATTCTTGAATAATGTCGTTTAAAGTATAGGCACCCACTAAATGCTGATACTTATTTAAATCAATTTTAGATGTTAGCTCAGGCTCATCTAATAATTTTTTTACAGTCACAGAGATTTCTTCAGCCATTTGTTCAACAATATCATAACGCTCAGGGTGAACAGCAGAGGCATCTAAAGGATGGCTTCCATTTAAAATTCGTAAGAACCCTGCGGATTGCTCATAAGTTTTTAATCCAAACCCTGAAACGTCTAAAATATTTTTTCGATTAAAAAATGGCCCATGACTATCTCGATGCTTAACAATTTTTCCTGCTAAATTTGGCCCTATACCTGAAACATACGATAGTAAAGAGGCACTAGCGGTATTTAAATTCACACCAACAAAATTCACACAACTCTCAACGACATGATGTAATCGATCTTGTAATAATGGCTGATGCACATCATGTTGATATTGACCAACACCAATAGACTTTGGATCAATTTTTACTAATTCTGCTAAAGGATCTTGTAAACGCCTTGCTATAGAAATAGCACCTCGAATTGTCAAATCTAATTCAGGAAATTCTTCTCTTGCTATATCTGAGGCACTATAAATACTTGCGCCTGATTCATTAACAGAAACCACAAACACATTCTTTTCTGAATTTTCTTTAAGTAATTTTTTTACAAATTCTTCAGTTTCTCTTCCCGCTGTTCCATTTCCAACAGCAATTGCAAACGGTTGGTATTTTTTAACAAGGTCCATAAGTTGTTTTTTAGCTTGAATTAACGCTTGATCTCCTTGAGATAAGTAAATTGTAGTGGTAGTTAAATATTTCCCTGTTGAATCAACAACAGCACACTTACAACCTGTTCGTATGCCGGGATCTATTCCTATCACCGTTTTTGAACCTAACGGAGAAGATAAGAGTAATTGCTTGAGATTATCTGCAAAAATATCAACAGCTGCTTCATCCGAAGCTTGTTTTAAATTCAATCGAATTTCAGTTTCAATACTAGGTGCCAGTAATCTTTTAAAACTGTCTTCAATAGCGAGTTTAAGATGGGAACTCCATAAAGATGTTTTCTGAATTGAGAGAATTTTTTCAATTTCTGGTATGATCAATTGAGGATCAACCTCAATGGAAAGATCAAGAATCTCTTCCCTCTCACCTCTACGAATGGCAAGATAACGATGCGAAGGGATTGTTTTCACCTTTTCTTTAAAATCATAATACTGCTCGAATTTTGTTTGTTCGTTAGCTTTCTCAGTTCTCACTTTTGAAACAACGATTCCAGAAAAATTAAAAGCCTGTCGTACCATTTGTCTAACAGAAAGATGATCTGCAATTTTTTCTGCTACGATATCTCTCGCTCCTGCTAAGGCTTCATTGATGTCCTTAACCCCTTTTTCCGCATCAACAAATTTTACAGCTTCACTTGATGGATCACATATTTTGGATTGCTCTAAAATAAATTGAGCTAAAGGCTCTAATCCTTTTTCACGAGCAATCATAGCTCGGGTTCTTCTTTTTGGTTTGAAGGGTAAATATAAATCTTCTAATGTCGTTTTTACAGTACAGTTAATAATTTGCTGCTTCAGCTCTTCGCTTAACTTACCTTGACTTTCAATAGAAGCTAATATGACCAGGCGTCTTTGTTCAATCTCTTTTAAATAATCATTTTTTTCTTGAATCAATTTGATTTGCACTTCATCTAAATTACCCGTCACTTCTTTTCGATAACGTGCAATAAATGGAATTGTATTTCCTTCATCTAACAAATTAATAACAGCCTGAACTGAATTTATTTTAAGTTGAAGTTCTTGAGATATAGAAGTAGCAAATGAAGTGATCGGTGAATCCATATAACCTTAATGTTTTAAGAAGAATTGTATAATGATATTTGAATTCGATGTGAATTACAAGACTTTCAATTATAGCGAATGGCGAAAAAAAATTACAGAATGGAAAAGATAAGAACAAGATGGACAGAACGATGACGTTCATCCACGATGGAGCTTATTAAAGCAGTTTAACGCAGAGGCGCGGAGACAGGGAGACGCAGAGCAACATTTTAAAAAATAAAATTTTAACTTTACTATTTAAAATATCGCTCTGCGCCTCCCTGCCTCCCCGCCTCTGCGTTAAAATGCTTTAATAAGCTTGATTGTAGGTGGACGTCATCATCCTGACCATCCTGTTCTTTATCCTTTCCATCCTGTAAAATTTTATGCGTCATTACGTCATTAATGCTTACATTGTCCAGACGAACAACCATTCATTAAATCATCCAACTTTTCATGAAAATCAGAGCATTCCTGATTTTTCGCCATGATCATTTTCCATTTTTCATGATTTGTCTGACTAATTAATTTAGCTAATGCATCTAATTTTTTATCTGTATCATTGGCTCGTATGTCATCTTTAATTTTTTCTTTTAAAACTTCTATCCAAGCTTGATCTGCTAACTCTAAAAATTTTTGCGCACAATCACCATTTTTATGACCACAATTATCTCCACAGCAAGATCCCTTACTACTGCATGATGATTGGCATCCACAATTTCCACTTCCGCTTGAATTACAACCACAACCTTTTGAGGAACAACAACATGATTGCTTATTTTGACACATAAGTACCCCCTACATTTTATAATTAACAAAAATAATTAAAAACTTTGAATATACTCATTGAAGCTTTCGATACTCAGGGAAAATCAAAAAATATCTATTTCCCTGTTTAATTTGAGGTTATGAATAATAAGAAATTTATTCAATAGAATTCCCATAAATCAAATTATTATTAATTATCCTCTATAAACAAACTCTAATCTTACGGGACCCCCATCAAGATAAATTGCTGTGACGGATTCTTGTTGATTTTTCATTATTCCATTCATGAAACCGGGAAGTTTAATTGATTCATTAAAGGAAGAAATAATCTCTATTAAATCTTCTTCCTGATGAGTAGAAAAAGCAACATGGTGTTGTGGGTATTTACTAATGTTATCAATCGGCACCATGATTTCTAAAGGTAAAGATCCCCCTTTAAGTTCATAAATAATCATATCATTTTCAAATTCCTTGGAAGCAATTGTACTTTTAAAACACCGTAAAAAAAATCCATGCTCTTTTTGGTATTGCAAAATAATAGGGATGGTTTTAAGGTTTGCAGAAAAACCAATGTGATCAATTTTTTTAATAAGTTTTTGAATATGAAGAGGAATAAGATCATTAGGTTTCAACGATAATCCGATATCTAAGGCATGCTCAATTGCCTCGCGAACAGCTAATGGGTCTTCAGGATTTAATGATAATTTAGAGAAAAGCTTCACTTTTCAACCTCTATTGAATCAAAAGTGGTAGATAATGTATTAAATCCAATTATAGATAACATCTTTTGATATTCAGTTAAGGTCCTTTTTCTTCCCCCATGAACAACCATCAAATGAATATCTGTCATGGCTGCATATTCATCATTATTGCTTTCTGGAATAAATATTTCAGTAATAACCAACTTCGCACCAGGCCTCATGGCTTGATAAATGTTTTTTAGAATCTTTTTTACATATTCATCATCCCAATCATGAAGAATATTATTCAAAAGATAAAGATCACCTCCACTTGGTATTATTTCCAAGAAAGATCCATCAACGAATTCACAACGTCCTTGATATGCCATATGAGATAAAACAAGATTTTTTGCATGTTTAATCACATGAGGTAAATCAAATAACACACCACGCACATTTGGTTTATTATTTAAAACTGAAGCTAAAGTGAACCCTAATCCGCCACCTAAATCAATGATTTTTCCTTCATTTATATTTATTGGAATATTAAGAACATTAGACTGAGAAGAAACCATAAATTGATGGAAGGCAAAGTCTACCTTTGGGTTTTTTGCACGTTGATTCCAAGAAGTTCCATCTGATTGTTTTCCAATAGTCAAAATTTCAAATAAATTTGACCAGTCTTGAATCCAGTTACAGCTAGAAATTAATAAATAATCTTGGAGTTCAGAATCAATTAGTGTACACAAACCACGTGAAGTAAGTTCAACTTTATTTTCATTAATATTTACGAATTCCATGCACTCTAAAACACGTAAAAATCTTTTCATTGATTCGTTGTTCATTACGCAAGAAGCAGCAAGGGATGAAATATCAGAAAAGGTACTATGAATTTTATTAAAAAGATCCAGTTTAATGGCTGTTGCTAAAATAAATGACTTTTTGTAGCCATTCATTATAGAAACAATTGTTTCAGATTCTGGTTTCATAGATTAAACATTTTTAAGATAAGTTTAATTGAATGTTTGATCCGTAAGATCAATTTTTTTTACAGGATAGCCTCTTTCCTAGCAAGAAAATTCAATTATAGTTAGTATTGTTTTTTTTAAATGTAATTCCAGGTGTCTGATGAAAGATTTTTGGTCTCTTTTTGTGGAAAAACCAGATAGGTGGAAATCCCCTCTTCGCCCATCATCAGACGATGTGATTCATTTTTGCAATCAGATTCCAATTGGTTCACGTACGTTGCTTTTAGGAATCACACAAGAATTACTCCCCTATGCAACTATTGCAATTGATAATAACTTAAAGGCTGTTCAAGCAAACTCAAAGATTGCTGTTTTTGGAGATTGGTCTAATTTACCTTTTGAATCAGAATTTGATAGAGTGATTGGCGACGGATGTTTAAATATCTTCCAAGGAAAACCTGAGCTTTTTTTTCAACAAATGAAAAAGGTATTAAAAAAAGGAGGAAAACTCGTTCTGCGTATGTTTGTTTCTCCTGAAGAAAAAGAAGAACTGAATGTTGTATTTCAAGATAAAGACCAGATGAGTTTTCATGCCTTTCAACTTCGTGTCACGCATGCAATGGCAAACCCCTATCTTTCAACTCGTGATAGATGTCAAGCGATTAAATCTGTTTGGGATCATCCTCATTTAGAAATGTACGAGGGTTCAAGTATCATTCATTATCATCCCAAACTATCGGAACTTCCTCCTTGGGAAGTGATTCAATTCTGTCATTCATATGAGCTTTCAGTACAATGTCCTGTTATTACATGGTCTTTCTAATTTTTTATTTATATTCGATTAAATTTTAATGATAAGTATTAATCGATTTATGACTTGAAGAATTGATACAGCAAATAAATTCTTCAAATTTTCCATTAGAAGGTATGGGAATTTGCTTATCAAAATAAGTAAAATATAAGTTAAAAGGAAAACCTAACGCTTCTTGAATGATGATTTTTAATTGAGTTTCTTCATTATTGGTAATGACTCTTGATGCAACTAAACGAATCTCAATAACATCTAAACTCCTTTGAATCATTTGATATTGTTGAATAGGTGCAATTTCACGAAAATTCATAAAATTTGTAAGAGGCCAATGCCTGCTTCCATCTGGCAGCATCATTAAATTACGTTCACGTCCGTATATTTTCTTTAATGTAGAGAAACCTTTTCCACAAGGGCATGGATCGCCTACTTCTGCGTAATCTCCGATATCATAGCGAATAAGAGGGGTGGCGAAATTATGCAAATCTGTGATGACTACCCGCCCTGTTTCAGAAGGTTTACAAGCCTCTCCATTTTCCTTTAAAATTTCTACAATTAAATTTTCTTCCATAATGTGATATAAACCACTATGAGGACATTCTAAAGCAATAGTTCCTACTTCCTGAGAAGAATAAACATCTTCTACTTTAGCATTTAAGAACGGAATCTCTACGTTTCGATTTTCATTAGATAGCGTCTCACCTATTGTTCGAATATGTCGTAATTTTATAAAAGAAATGGCATGCTCAGTACAATACTTTTTTAATGCTTTAAAAGTGCTTGGATAAACCAATAGATTATTTGGTTGAAATGCTAAAATCCACTCTGCAAGTTGTGGAATATCAGCCGTAATTGGCAGTCCTAATGAAGCTCCTGTTTTAAATAAAAAATTTACTGGCGGCCCCCAATTCTCTTGCTTTGTATAAGTTTTAATTGTCGGTCGAATAGCACAAAGAGGTTGGTTAAAATCTCTTTGATGCCAAATGTGATCAAGTAAATTAGTTGCAAACCAATTGAGTTGATTCAAACCCGTTTTATGAACGACTACAGGTTCTCCTGTTGAACCTGATGTTTGAGTTTTATAAACTGCACCATGATTCTCAGGAATTTTTTTGCAATAAAGAGAATTTCCATATTTTTGCAAATCACGTCTTGATAATAATGGAAGCTTAAAAAAACTTGTTGGTTTAGAAAATTGATTACTTGTTAAGTTTGCTTTTTTTAATCGATTTACAAAACAAGAAGAATAGCGCTCGCAATGATCTATAAGGAGTGCTAATTGTTGAAATTGAAATTCTTTCATAAGGTCAGAAGATATCCATTGTGCTTGTTTCAACTGTTCAAGACGTAAGGTTACGGCTTCTGTTAAAGCACCCATGAATCTAAATTCCCAAATGATAATCTAAAATATTCTTAAGGAGGAGTACCTTCATAAATCGCTGATATTTGAGCGCTCTGTATTTCTACTCCATCCCCCAAAACATTTCCTTCCGAACCATCAATTGTTAGTAAAAGAGAAATCGAATCACTTGCCGAAAGTGGGACAATAATAGAAGATGCTGCAGTAATATTTGGAATACCATGGACAAATTGTGCATTCGTGTCACCGATAATTGAAGCAGAACATTGCGCTTGAGGACTAGGGGTTAAAAGAGTTGTTCCATTTTTTTGAAGATCAAAATGAAAAGTAACCCAGCTTGAAACTCCAACAATTGAAGATGCCACGTTCCAATTAATTGTATAAAGCCCATCTGTTGGTACAATAATACTTTGACCAGTTCCAGCTAAAGTCACGCCAATATTCGCATTGGTACCTGAAAAATTCACAGGTGCTGTAAATGGAACTGTACCTGAAGGTAGTGCGATTGTTTGTAGTGTCCCTAGTTGCGAAGCTAAATCAGCATAAAAAGAACCTAGTATTGTAACAGAGGATCCGGTTGCACCTGTTGCGCCTGTTGCGCCTGTTGGTCCAGCTGCACCTGTCGCTCCAGGAAGACCTATGCCAGATGGTCCTCTTAAACCTATTCGGCCAGCAGGGCCAGTTGGACCAGTTGGGCCTGTAGGTCCACGATGACGATGACGGTGAAAATGTTTTCGATGATGTCGAACCTCACTAGAACTTTGACAATTCTGATAATAAAAAGGATTTGTTTGTCGATTAATCAGCAAAGTTTCACCATTAGCACTTGCTAATTTTGTAAATGTCATAAAAGCAACTGCTGCTATAAGAACGATTTTTTTCATTTTTTTCTCTTTTTATTGAAATAGGTAAATGAAACAATGCTTATTAAATTTACATCTTCATTTTTTAAATTTTTTTTTACAATAAAAAAGGCGAGTTTTCCAATATTAAGAGTCGAATAAAATTACGAATTATAAATTTCAAAGTGATTCTGAATCTGAGACTGTCTGATGATTTACCATCCAACCTGAAAAACGTTCTAAAAAATTCCAAAAACTATCCATATATTCCAAAGGAAACTGATATTTTTTATCTGCATCTATTAGTGTTTTCTTGAAACAATTTAACCAAACTTGCCTTGCTTTTTCGTCAATTTGAAATGGAAAATGACGTTGGCGCATTCGAGGATGTCCAAACTGTTGTTGATATAATGGAGGGCCGCCTAAAATAAAAACAAAAAAAGCAGCTGATCTTTCCGATGCTTTTTTCAAATCACCTTGGAACATTTCTTTAATTTCTGACTGTCCTAAACATTTATAAAAATCTTCAAGCATTAGATAAATATTGTCTTCACCCATTTTTTGATAAATCATTGGATTTGGATGAATATTTTGTGGAGGGCCTTCGGGAGGTACGTAAATTTGATCCATAGTTTATTTAATATATTAATATTGATGTTTAAAATTGATTGATGATAGATTTTGTTTTTTAATTTTAACTAGGGCTAAGAATGAAAACAAATCAAATCATTATCACTATCTATGCAACTATTGTATTACTAGGAGGATTAATGGGTTACATCAAAGCTGATAGTTTGATGTCACTTTTTGCTTCTTCAGGAATAGCTGCAATTTTGTATTTTTGCGTTTATTCCATTTCAAAAGGATGTTCTGTTGCTTTCAATATTGTCATTGGACTGTTAATAGCCATATTACTATTTTTTGGATATCGTTTTTATTTAAGTCATGCGTTTATGCCGGCAGGTATGATGACTCTAGTGACATTTGCTACACTTGGATATCTATTATCTAAAAATTGTTGTACAAAGTCTTAACTAAAACATATTTAGTGGTTAGGCGTAAAGAGCTATTCATTAGTGACACAAAAAAAAATTAGATTGAGACGCCAATCCACAATGAAACAATTTTAACAGTTTAACGCAGAGACAGTGAGGCGGAGAGACACAGAGAAGAGCATTTTTCTATTTAAATGTTCTTCTCTGCGTCTCTCCGCCTCACTGTCTCTGCGTTAAACTGTTAAAATTGTTTCATTGTGGATTGGCGTCTCAATC
>JAUXSJ010000005.1 GCA_030679615.1 Parachlamydiaceae bacterium
AATTGACTTGGATCAAAATAAGTTTGAGAAAGATCCAAACATTCTAATTTTGAGAGTGTTGAAATGGATTCTAAACAATCACTTTTTAAATTTGGAATTGCACGAAGATATAAATGCGTAAGATTTGGCGCGTAACTAGGAATACTTTTAATTCCTTCTGAAGTTAGTTTTGAACATTCCGATAAATCGTATACTTTATGAGATTCATCAAGATAGTATTCAAGATGTTTGTCTTTAATAGATAAGCAATCCATAAAAATACCGCGTATATTTTCTTTAATGGGTTGCTTATTTCTCACTTGAATTGGGTATAATTTTGAAACCTCAGCAAAATCATTAAGGTTTGTCGATTGTAAAGCCAAATTCATTAATTCATTATTCATAAAAACACTTATAATTTATTTTGTAATCCAATTATTATAAGTAAAAAACTATTTTAACGTCAATTTTAAATTATTTATTATTGTTTTTAAAAATATTATTTTCAATTTTGTTAATTTTCTAATTTTCATGCTGAAGAATTTCATTTTCCATAAGAAATATTAATAAATTCTATACTGTAAATATTTAGCGAGTAACCGGAGTTTCGAAAAAGAGCTAATGATGATGATCAACATGGCTATATGGAAGCGGCGAACCTTGTGGTTTAAGACTATGAAAAAATAGCCCCTCACCTCTTACAACAACTCCACCTAATTCTGCAGTTATATTAACAAGGAAAAGTGCCACTAAACTTAAAAATAAAAAAAGATAATTTGAATGTTGTTGCTGATAATAAAGTGCAAATCCTCTAAAAAAAGCATAACCAAAAATAAATGACGCGGTAATAATTCCAAAAGCTTGATGCCTAAAAACATCTGGATCCTTGTCAGCATAAAAATCTGTAGCATAAACACCTGATACAATCACAGGAATTAAAATACATCCAGCAACGATTATCATCCAAGTAGAGAGAGATTGAAATAACCTTTGTTTTGTTTTCCAAAATAAAACATCAAAAGCAAAGGCAATAAATACAAGTGTTATTGGAAAATGGACAATCGCAGGATGTATTTCACCAAAATCAAAAGACATCGTTCCTCAAGATTTGAAATTCATCTTTTTTTAAATTTAAATTCGAACAATAGCAAGCGATAAATAAAATAAAATAAGTACATATATTCAAATCGTTAAATATAAAATAGATGCGATTTTATAAATTATTTATATTGGATTTAGAGATTACCGTAAAGGGCCATTCATTTTTTAATTTATACAAATCTTGCAACAATTACTGATTTATTCTATAATCTTACATCTGGAAGAGTGTCCGAGTGGCTTAAGGAGCACGCTTGGAAAGCGTGTGTACGCTAATCCCGTACCGTGGGTTCGAATCCCACCTCTTCCGATCTCTTTATTCTTCGCTCCAATAAAATTAAAATACATATTGCGCAAAACTAAGATGCTGAAGTTTTAGCAATTATTGTAGTCATTTTGTTTATTCTTGGTACTCAATTAAGTTCCCTTTAATTATTATTATTCAAATAATTACAGTAATGTTAGATAAAAAATCAAAATATTGAATCATAATTGAGCAACTCGTTCACTTGGTCTAAATATACATATTGATATTAAAAAAAACTTTTACATAATCAACTTAATATCCTTAAAATAAGAAGGGGGGTTCGTTATGAAGTCTAAGTTATTTTTGTTGTTGTTTATGATTGTTTTTTCAAGCAACTATGTTCAAGCGCAATCATCATCTGCATGTGGTTCAAAGGATGGTTGGCATTCTCTACAAAAAGCTAATAAGTCATTTATTAAAAATCCAAAATACATTAAGCAAAGAAAGAAAACTGCAAATGGTCAAAATCCAGCTTATGTTGTCCTATCTTGTTCAGATTCAAGAACTCCACCGGAACTTATTTTTAATCAAGGTTTAGGTAGAATTTTTTGCCCTAGAGTAGCTGGAAATACAGCTGGTGATCAGGTTGTTGATAGTATTGCATTTGCAGTAGCAACATGGGATGTAACTACTATCGTTGTGATGGGTCATGAAAGCTGTGGCGCTGTGGAAGGAGCTGTAGATCGATTAAGAGTAAACGGTGGTGTTGTAGATCCTGATAATGGAATCTTTAATGCTGTTCTTATTCCTATCGAAAGAGCGATTATTGATGCAGGTATCAATGTTTTTGCTCCAAATGCAGTTGAACTAGCGACAAAAGCTAATGTGGCTTATGCGGCTAATCAACTCGTCCTTAAATCCCCTATCATTGCAAGTGCTTTAGCTTCAGGCCAAATTATTATTGTAGGATCTGTTTACAGTTTAAGTTCAGGAAAAGCTCATCAACTCTTTGTTTGGAGTAATTGTGGTATAGAACCATAGATTTCCTCTTTATTTGCGCAGGTTTTTCTTACCTGCGCAAATCAATACTTCAAAATGGTTTAGTCAATACAAAAATACATGGAATTCAAAGACATAAGAGAAAAAATAAACTCCTTAACGCAGATATAAGTCATCTCGGCATACGCATCAACTTAAGAAAATTCAGTATCAATTTGTAGATTTGGATTTAGCCCAATGGTGTTAACTTAAAGAAATTTGTGCATTATTGCAGCCCTTCAGGCTGCTATTTTATTTTCAATTTACCCAGGGCGATGCCCTGGGCTGTTGCAATTTAAGCCTTTCAGGCTTTTTTGTTTTAAAATTATGTAATTAAAGAGTTATTTTAAGATTAATTCTTAAAAAAATAATA
>JAUXSJ010000010.1 GCA_030679615.1 Parachlamydiaceae bacterium
AAAAAAATATAAATCAAGCCATAGAGCTTGACTCTTATGATGCTGACTACTTTGCGTTACTGGCAAATATTAAACTGGGTCGTAAACAGTTTGAAGAAGCACTCAAAACAGCAAATGAAGCTTTGGAAATTGATGCGGAAAATCTATTGGCACTTAATACAAGAAGCACTGCATTAAACAAACTTAATCGAAGCGAAGAATCATTTAAAACAATTGAAGGAGCATTACGTGAAGACCCAAACAATGCTTACACCCATGCAAATTATGGCTGGGGTTTACTTGAAAAAGGTGACCATAAAAAAGCATTAGAACATTTTAAAGAAGCACTAACCAATGACCCTACTTTTGAATATGCACAATCAGGAATGCTTGTAGCACTTAAAGCAACAAATCCTATTTATCGCATTTTTTTGAAGTATTCATTTTTTATGAGCAACCTTACTGCGAAGTATCAGTGGGGCGTAATTATTGGATTTTATCTTAGCTTTAGAGCACTAAAAACTATTGCTCAGAATAACGAAGCCCTTCAACCTTATTTAATACCTCTGATTATTGCTATTGCCTTCATTGCATTTTCAACATGGATAATATCACCTATAAGTAATTTGTTTTTGAGGTTCAATAAATACGGACAATTACTGCTTCATAGAAAGGAAAAAATGAGTTCAAATTTTGTTGCCATAAGTTTGGGAGTATTTGTTGTCGGACTGCTTTTATACATTGCTTTTTCAGACGAAAAAATGTTAACCATTGCTGTATTTGGCTTTGCTATGATGTTGCCTTTAGGCAAAATATTTTCACCTTCAAAAAATAAATACGGACTATTGATTTATACAATTGCTTTGGCTCTCGTTGGACTTATTGCAATCGGACTAACTTTTTCGACAGGAGAAATGTTCAATTTAATGACCGTTGTTTTCGTTTTTGGATTTGTACTATTTCAATGGGTAGCGAACTACATGTTAATCAGGGAGGACAACCAATGAATTAGCTTGGGAAAATTCGCCCAGTTAAAAGGCAATTCAGATCATGTGGTAGCTTTAGGTAAGATGATGGAAGATGATCATACCAAAGTCTACAATGAGATTAAGGCACTTGCTCAATCAAAATCAGTTTCAATAGCAGTCATTGTACCGCGTGCCACGGTCAAACGACTGGTGCCAGATAAAAAATAAAAATAACATGAAGTTGATAAATATTTGCATGTCATCATTATTTCGGGTAAACATAATGATCCTTTTTCTTTCATTTGCAATCCCTGTAGAAGGAAATGGGCAAACTGAAATTAAGAAAGGAGATTCAATTCTGGGTACCAAAATTTCTGAGGAAAATTTTATTCTAATTAATGGTGTAGAACAATGGGTAACCATCAAAGGTGAAAGCACCAAACCAATAATTCTTTTTCTTCACGGAGGTCCAGGAAGTCCGTTAAGTCCCTACTCAGACAAACTCTACAAAGACTTGGAAAAGGATTTTATTGTAGTTCAATGGGATCAACGTGGTACAGGAAAAACCTTTGGTAAATATGCACCAGAAGAATTGACACCTGAATATTTAAAGGAAAATCCATTATCACTCGACCTTATGACAAACGATGGAATAGAGTTGTCGGAATATCTTTTAAAATATTTAAACAAACAAAAAATCATCCTATTCGGCACTTCTTGGGGTTCAGTACTTGGAGTAAAAATGGCATCAAAGCGACCAGAACTTTATCACGCATATGTTGGACACTCTCAAATTGTCAATCCAACCATTGATTTTGATTTTTACAATAGAATTTATAAAATGGCAGAGCGTAAAAATGATAAAGATGCTTTGGATATATTAAACACAATCGGCAAACCTCCTTATGACAGAGCAAAAAAAGTGGGGCAGTTAATTAGAATTATAAAAAAATATGAGCGTATGAATTCAAATCCAGCACCTGATAATTGGTTTGTGCTTTCTTCTGAATATGATAACGAAAAAGACAATCGAAATCGAAGTGATGGAGATGACTATTCGTTTGTAAATTATACAGGAGACACTAAATTAGGCGTTCCTTCAATGAGTGCGGGCATTAACTTAATACAAGACAATCTAGATTTTAAAATTCCTATATATTTAATACAAGGAAATGAAGACATTTTAACGCCAAAAGATAAAACAAAAAAATATTTCGATAAAATTAAAGCTCCTAAAAAGAAATATTATTTATTGCCCAAAACTGCACACGGATTTAATTTGTCAGTTTTAGAAACACAATACAAAATATTTAAAAGTATTAAAACATTGTAAAATGAAAGAAGGTAAACTAAAAACGACTGAAACCATTGAACATGGTTTCGAAAATTTACCGAAGGCTTTACTCGGCTTGTTCAAAGGAGAAAATATCGGTAAAATGATAGTAGAGGCTTGATACAGACCCCGGTTTTACCAACAGCGAGGAGGAAGGCGTGCAGTTGACAAACGTAGTACCTTACCTGCTGGAAGATGAATTAAAAGCAAGAGGCGACAACTATTCCAAGGGCAGCGACTGGAGTTCTTACGTGGTAGAAGACGGCATGCTCATCACAGGGCAAAACCCCGCAAGCAGCGAGGATGCAGCGAAAAAACTATTGTCTTTGCTGGAAAAGTAGTATCACACTAAACAACGACCGACACCCATGTCAATA
>JAUXSJ010000012.1 GCA_030679615.1 Parachlamydiaceae bacterium
CTTAATGCAAAAATTGAAAAGCCTCGTTGTGTAGGATACTTCACAAAAGAACAAGCTGAAGAAAGAACAATGCGAGTTGCAGAAGGACGAGGCGGCTCGGCGTCAGATGGAAATCTCGTTTGTTTTTATTGGTTAGTCGATCCAGATGATGGAATTATTGTTGATGCAAAATTTCAAGTGTATGGTCAATCCGCTTTAATTGGAGCTGCTGAAGTTGCTTGTGAACTTGTGATTGGCAAAAATTATGATCAAGCAAGAAGAATTGGGACGGATTTAATTGATAAGCAAGTAAGAGATCGAAGTGAAATCGCTGCTTTTCCGAAAGAAGCTTCTCCTCATCTTAATTTAGTGTTAGAAGCTATGGATCAAGCAGCTGATAGCTGCATGGATATTCCTTTGTCGATTAATTATGTTGCTCCACCAGCTCCCATGGAAATTGGTGAAGTGCTGGAAGGGGGTTATCCTGGATGGGAAAATTTATCTCTACAACAGAAATTAGGTTTGATTGAAGAGATTATCGCACGAGACGTTCGACCCTATATTGAATTGGATGCTGGGGGAATAGATGTTCTTGATCTTCAAAATGATTGGCAAGTGATTATTGCTTATAAAGGATCATGTACATCGTGTTTTTCAGCGACAGGGACAACATTGTCATATATTCAACAGGTTTTAAAGGCGAAGGTACATCCTAATTTGGTGGTTATACCCAATTTGTGAGGGACTCAAGGGACTCAAGGGACTCAAGGGACATTAAATTAAGGCTTTAAAAAAAATGCCAAGTCTTTAAAATATTATTTTTGTGTCCCTTGTGTCCCTTATGTCCCTTTATTGAAAGTTACCTACATTAATAAACACCCAGCGATAAGCCTTGTTCAAAATGGTGTGTTTAATAATTGTTTCCAAATCAACACGTTTTTGAAAAATTGGGAAAAAATTTAAAAAAAATCTATTATTTTTTTCAATCAACTTTCCACACTCACCAATCATAATGATCCCATCGTAACAAATAACTGCTAAAAGACCTTTTAACAAAAACTCTATTTTTGTATCAAAAAATAAGGATCTAGTGGCATCAACAATTAAAAAAGATAATGCCATCATTGCAACGACACAAATCCTAGCTAATAGTACTTTCTGCTTGGTTTCTACAGAACTATGGCTAAAAGCTCCAGAAATAATTGTTTCACAACACCATTTTCCTACATGAAAAATTTCTGAAGCCATTTTTAACCTCTTTTTTTTGAGTAACTATACCTTTAACTGTTCTTCTAATGCATCTTGAATTTTTTTAATATCATCTTTATTAAATTGTCTTTGTATTATTTTTACAACATCATCAACAGTAGGAATTTCTTGAATTCGGTCGCTATCTTCTATACTTTTAACATTATTAGAGTTGTTATTAGGAAAGAACCTATTAAATATAGATTTAATAAAATACAACCGACTATCTTGCAAAATATCTTTAAAAAGGGTTTCCCAAAAATTAACTCTACTATTTTTATGTTCAGAAATAGAAATTTTTTTAAAAGAATATGCCTTGCTAAACACATATCCTTCAAACGCTAATAAATGAGCTGCTATAACTAAAGGGAATTTAATTAACTTGATGATTGTATTGACATACCAATAAATACTGTAAGCCATTATTCCCACGGTTACCAATCGAAAACAAGTATTCGCAAATTCAATTTTATCAAATTTTCTTTTTTTTACTTCTTCTGAAGATGCATTTTCATTAAGATTCGATTCATTATCGACTTGATTTGTGCCAAATACTGAATCTCTGAGATATTGATAATCGGTATTTATCTGTGAAAAAAAACCACGCGGATCTGGAACTAGCATCTATTAACCCTTATTTAATAATAATTTTTGTTAACTAAAGATTTAAATTCTAAGAAAAATTGTATAAAAAGTCAATATTAATCAATTAATTATTAATCGATAATTTCACCAGAATGCAAAATTTTAAAAATATCTTTTTCGATCAAAATTTTGATTGATCCATCTGACAAAACAGAATCAAAGAATCCATGAAAGATTTTTTCATCATTTAAAAAAGTGATAGGATCTCCCTTTTTTAAATTAAAAAATTTTTGATAGTCTTCATAAAACGAATCGAATTTTTCTAACAAAAATGTATTAAGCGAACATTTAAACATTTTTTTTAATTCATCTAAAAGTTCTTTCGAATGGAACGCTTGTCCAGTTTCCATCAATAAAGATGTGCAGGGTCGATCAATTTCTTTCAACATGCCTTCAGTCATGTTAACATTAATTCCCACACCACAAATCACCCCTTTTTTATTTTCTCTCACGATCGTTTCACATAAAATGCCTGCTATTTTTTTTCCTGATGCTAAAATATCGTTTGGCCATTTAATGGATGAATGCAGTCCTTTTTTTTGCAAAAGTTGCACAATCTGAATGGCTAAGATTTGTGGAATATTGCCAATATCATGACGATTCTCATCAACCCAAAAGCAAAATGTAGCATAGATATTTACAGATTTTGGAGATTTCCATTCACGATTAAATCTACCTCGACCTTTTATTTGTTCATTGGCAACTATTAGAGTCACTCCATTGCTTAGCCATTCTAGCCAATGATTTTTTGCCCAAGTATTGGTTGAATCAATTTGCTCAAAATAAATTTCTTTAATTTCATCATTCATCTTCATTCTTACTAATCTTCTTGATGTTCGTTTTTACCTTATGTTATACTGCGGGGCGCTGAAATTTTACTTTTTGAGCGCCCCGCAGTATAACTGGACTTTTTCCATCAACTATTTATTTTGATACCTATGTGGAGTTCTCGTTATCTTACACGATTAGACTTTAGGGTCATTCCAGTCATATTGGCTTTAATGTTCATTAGCCTTTTAGTGATTTCCTCTTATTCAATTAGCTCGACTTCAGATCATGCTGAAGAAGCTTTTCTAACGCCCATTGTTAAAACACAAATCCAATGGTTTATCATTGGCTTGGGTTTATATTTCCTATGCGCAGGTTTTGATTACAATAAACTACGTGAATGGACCTGGATTCTTTATTTTATCATGATTTTATCATTAGTTGGATTATTTTTCACAGATTCCATCCAAAGAGTTCATCGGTGGTACCGCATTCCCTTTATTAACGCAAGTTTTCAACCTTCTGAATGCGCAAAATTTGTTGTTGTAATCACCTTAAGTTGGTTTCTTGAAAGACATCGAACCGTATCAACCTCATGGAAAACTGCTTTCAATGCTTTTTTAATTGTTGGCATCCCCTTTTTATTAATCTTAAAGCAACCTGACTTAGGCACAGCGCTGGTATTATTTCCAATCACCTTAGTGATGTTTTATTTTGGAGATATCCGCCCTTCCATTTTAAAGTGGATGACGATTATAGGTGGCATTGCATTAATTTTAGTCGCTTCTATTTTTTTAAGTCTTATTCCACATGAAACATTGCGTCCTTATGCCACTAAAGTTTTAAAAGAATATCAATTTGATCGATTAGATCCAGCGACACATCACCAAAAAGCGGCTGCCTTAGCCATTGCTTTAGGAGGCGTCACAGGAACAGGTTGGCGTAAAAGTGAATTTAGTGGACGTGGCTGGCTCCCAGCACCTTATACAGATTCTGTGTTTCCTGGATTTGGAGAAGAATTTGGTTTATTAGGCCTGATCTTACTTTTACTTCTTTACTATGCTCTGATTTATTTTAGCTTTCAAGTCACAGCCGTTGCTAAGGATCCATTTGGAAGACTTCTTTCAGCAGGCGTAAGCGTTTATTTGGCTATGCATATTCTCGTCAATATAGGAATGATGTGTGGCTTTTTACCTATAACTGGGGTTCCATTATTATTAGTCACTTATGGTGGTTCCTCAATTTTAACAACAATGGTTGCTTTAGGAATACTCCAAAGCATATATAGCAGAAGGTTTATGTTTTAATGACCGAATTAAATTTTATTTTCCAACCTGGAATATGGTTAGGAAGCGGAACAATTACTTTAGTCTCCTCACCTGAAAAAATTAATTTTTATACTAAATGGACGATCCAAAAGGAAAACCAAAACAAAATTGAGTCGACACAAATAATTGAAATCGACGGTGTTCAAGAACATATTGTTAATAAGTATGTTTTTTATGAAATTAGTGAAAACGACTTTAAAACCGTTTTAGAAAGCGAACACATTGGAAAAGTAGAAGGAAATGGGAAAAAACATGATAAATGCATTGAATGGCATTTTAAAGTGCCGCCATTATGCATAGGAAACGAACTGTATGAAAAAAACGAAGACGGTTCCTATAGCTTTAAAGCTGAATATGGTACGGAAGAAGCATTTGAGAGTCAAATCGAGGGGAAACTTTGGCTTAAATCCAGTGATGTTTAAAATTGCAGTGACGTATAAAATTACAGGATAGGAAGGATAAGAACAGGATGAACAGGATAATGACGTCAGTCCACAATGAAGTTTATTAAACCAGTTTAACGTAGAGACAGGGAGACCGGGAGACGCAGAGAAAAATATTTTAAATAAAGAGAAAATAAAAATTTTTATTTAAAGTTATTCTCTGCGTCTCCCGGTCTCCCTGTCTCTGCATTAAACTGGTTTAATAAACTTCATTGTGGACTGACGTCATTATCCTGTTCATCCTGTTCTTATCCTTCCTATCCTGTAATTTATATGCATTCACTACTGCATTGATTCACGCTCTTTCAATGCCTGAAATCGGACTGGATCAAATCGCACATATTCCATACGATGCTTAGAAACATTAACCTGACCTGCTTTACTCCCTTTTGATCGAGAA
>JAUXSJ010000016.1 GCA_030679615.1 Parachlamydiaceae bacterium
GGAGCAGTTGTTGAAGTCTGTTCATTTTGAACGATGAGGTTCGAACTAATATTTGCTTGAGAAATATTAGAAGTGAAATTTTGTGAATAGAGTGATTCGGGAATAAATTCAATTGCAACTAATAATAGGATTGCAAAAAACATCATTTTGATAGAGAGGTAACGAAATATTTGCATACAGCTGCCTACTGGCCGGTTAAGGCCTTGGGATTAGTTTTCTTTAAATTTTCAAAAGCTTTTTCTAAAACATTCCAACGGTGTTCTATTTGAGCGTTGACGATTCCAACTTCAGTTTCTATGACACATCCACCTTGAGCAATATCATCCCTAGGACGAATAGAAAGACTTTCCAAATGCTCAAAATTTTCTTTTAAACGCGTTTTATTTTTTTCTATTGTTGCTAGATCATTTTTATTCACGTAAATAACAATTTTTTTATGTTGATTTACGGTTTTAATGTTATTAATCACAATATCTACAATTGTTTCATCAGATAATTTGATTTCTCTTCCAACAATTTTTTTTGCAGCTGAAAGGGCAATAGGAACTATTTTATTTTGAAGATCTTGTTGAAGAGTCTGTAATTGATCTTCAAAAACAGCTAATCTTTCAGACCAGTCATTAAAACCGTCTGTATAGCCTTCTTTGTAAGCGTTTTCTTTTATAGTTTCAGCTTCTTTGGCAACATCGAGGCGATAGACTTCAGCTTCTTTTTTTATATAATCTAAAATCTCTAAAGCATCTTGTAATAAAGAAAAAGAATCAGCGGGAATGACCTTACGATCATTAGCCAGTTTGATCTTGTCCCCATAAATAAGTGTGAAAATTTTTTGGCTCTTACTCACGAATCACTTCTCTTTTCAAAAAGTCCATAACTTTCATGACTTGTTGTTGTAATAAAGGGGTAATTTTTACATGTTTTTCTAATTGATAATCTTTTAATAAAGCCCTTCCTCTTCCAATATCTAATGAATGGGATAATGTCCATACAAAATCATAAGGGAGTCCACATAATGCTCGTCCAAAACGCGATAACCCTCTTAAATGCAATATTTGTTTTAATTTTTTTCTATCTAGTTGAGAGGGTTTTAATCCTAGTTTTGGTGAGGTGATTTTATCTTTTTTATTTAAACAAAGTTTTAAAAAATGAAATTGTTTTGCGTTTAAGCAACTATAAATGCTTTTTAAGTCCTGGGTATTAACAATATGCCTGACTTCTGTAGCTAAATCAAATAATCCCAAAAAATCAATGAGATGCAAAAGATCTTCCTTATTCCAATCAAGTAATGTAGAAAATTCATTTTTTGGAAGATATTCTTTTGGATAGTGTTCTGTGATTTTTAAATTTTGACAGAGCCTGTTTTGTATCAACGATTTCATGGGCCCAGACAAAGGAAAAACCGTTGAATCACGTAAAGCTTCCTTTTGCTCATGGGATAAGGATGCAATGGCTATTGATTTCCAAAAAGGAGAAGCCGTTTTTAGAGCTTCTTCGATCCATGAATAATGAACATGGTCTAATTGCGATTGAAAGTGATAAATGGGTGCGATGTCTGCTGATGAAATTAGGTTTGAGCTCATCGCTTTTTGTTCTTCAGCAGGCATTAAATCAATTAAATGCTGTTTTTCAGCTGGATGAAAACGATTCATTAACACTTTTAATATCATCAAAGATCTTTTGTTGATGTGATTACTCAAAGTTTGATCGTTAGGTTTCACCCTGATCCTCATCATCTATTTCATTTTCACTATCTTCTTTTTTAGAGGCTGCTTCTTTTTGCTTATCTTGCTCCTTTTTCTCCTTCAACATATCTGAATGAAAACTTGCCAAAGTAAATAGTTTCTTAAATCCTCCTAATTCTTGGACAAGTGGAAAAAATTTCCACAATAACCAGATGAGTAAGGATAATAAAAGAAGGATGATGACTATAAAAGAAAAAAAGAATGTTTGAAAACGGCCTACTGAATCTTGAGCCACAATAATCGACCAAACATTGACAAATGGCCGTTCATCTTCATTAAGGCTTCCTTGAAAACTACCTAGTGGTGTTTCGCTATATCTAGCACGATCTCCAATCACTGTAACGTTGTCGTAATCAAGTCCGTTTACGCTAGCTGCAACTAAGCGCTTAATTCGTGTAATGAGATGTGCATTGGGATCATCAAGAACACCTGAATGCTTAACATAAACAGATGCAGTGGCTTTTTCTTTTTCTGCGGTAGGATTAAGCGGATCTTCTGTAGGATATGAAATTTGTACGTCGGCATCTAAAATACCATCAATTTTACGTATCGTGCTCGCAATTTGTTCTGCTAAACCAGCTTGATAACGTATTTTTTCTTGCATGCCAGAAGGAACTAAACTCGTATTCGAAAAAATATTTAAAAGATTTTGACTTCGTCGTCGAGGAAGACCAGCTTGATTTAGATAGGCCATGGCTTCATTAGTTCGTGATGATTCAACACTAATATTCCACATCACGGCTTTGGCACCGCCACCACCTTCTGTTTCAGCTTTAACTTTTGTCGCGTCAATTCCTTTATTAGAAAGAAAAACTAAAATTTCATTTGCTTCTTTTTCTTCTAACCCATTGACGATGACTTTTCTCGATTCACAACTTGTTAAAAGAAATGAAATCATGAGAAATAAAAAAACTTGTGGTAAAAAACGTAACCAAGACCTAATTAAAGGTGTTTTATTCATATGTTTACTCTAATGATATTAGAATTAATGCTCGTCTTTATCTGAAACAAATCCTATCAGAATAGGGAATTTTGCTATAGATCTTATTTATATAAGCAATGTTATTAATAAAAAAGAATAAATTAAATACGTAAAAGCTGACAAATACTCATTTCCTTATTATGATTAAAATATACTCCTTCTAGCTCAAAGTGAGAAGGAGTATATATTTAATTTTATTAATCTGATATCAAAATAGTTTAAGAAAGTATGAGTCAATTAACATCCATTCAATCTACTTTGCACCAGCAATTTCCGTTAATTCCACCTTTGTTAAACAACGCGATGGATTTATTTTGTCAAACTCACGTTTTTTATAGTTCCTTCACGCACGCCAATGATTTCTATGACAATGATCGGGAAAATCAACTAGAAAAAATTTTTCTTGCAGCTGGAATTCAGTTTATTGGAAATCAATTTAAAATTGTCGATAAATCGGTAACAGTTTTAATGATAACAAAATGTGCTTTAGATATTATGTACGCTTATCGTGATTTATCAGAAAAATGGATTGATTTAAAAAATATTATCCAAATTACATTACCATTTATTTATTATGCATCTTCGTCTGATTTTGAAAGAAAGGAACATAATTCGATTCCATTTTTTGAAATGGTCAAAATAGCTATTATTTCACGAATCTATCGAATAAAAGTGATTGCAGTTTCTTTGTTTAAGTTACTTTGTCAGTTATTCATAACAAGTATGTGTTTGAGGGATATTTATTTAGTTTACCACCAGGATGAACACAAACGATTTGAAGTTTTAGTGGCTCTAATTTCTAAGCATACAAAATATACGGCTCTCTTTAATCAGCAATTGGCGGAATTTGGCGATGAAATTGATGATTTAGTGGTTTTAACTTCCTCATTTTTAAATGTATTTAAATTGAATATCGATAAAAATGAAGTTCAAGTAATTTTATTTAATTTAAGATCGAAAGCCAAGGAGGGGGTTCAAATGATGATAGAAGAAGGTGAAAATTCTCTTAAGTCAATCATTGACCCTAATGTCTTAAAAGCTCCATCAGTTGAATTTATGAATCCAAATGCTTTTGTTAATTTTTTATCGGATGATTCTCTTCCCAGCACTCCTGAATTTTCAGGGAAAAAAGTTGTGGGTATCAGTGTAACTTGTATTAAAGATGTAGAAGTTAAAAAAGTTGAAAAGACAAAAGAGACGGTTACTTTAACCGCGAAAGTATTTAAATACTTTAAAGTTTAGTCTTTCAAAAATTGACGTTAAATTTTAACGCAGAGACAGAGAGATGCAAGAGACGGAGAGAAAAACATTATAAAAAATTATCTATTTATTTAAATGCTTTTCTCTCCGTCTTTTGCGTCTCCCCGTCTCTGCGTTAAAATCTAGCGTCAATTTTTATTAATATTGATAATGCTCTATTTATTCAGTCTTTATTCTGTTAATCCTGTAATGCTTACGCGTCATTCTTGAGTGCGAACTCAAAAAGAGCTATAGTACTTAATATTATTGTATTCAATTCATTGAGGAAAAGGACTCATTAAAGGACTCATCCATGTTAACTCAAAATATTCGTCGTCAATTTTTAAAATATTTTAAAGATCAAAAGCATTCCATCATTCCTTCTTCATCTGTTGTTCCTCACGATGACCCTTCTCTTTTATTTATTAATGCTGGGATGAATCAATTTAAAGATGTTTTTTTAGGTCAATCTGTTAGAGATTATACACGTGCCACAACGAGTCAGAAATGCATACGTGTTGGAGGGAAACATAACGATTTAGAAAATGTGGGGCATACAAGTCGACATTTAACTTTTTTTGAAATGTTAGGAAATTTTTCTTTTGGTGATTATTTTAAAGAACAAGCTATTCAATATGCTTGGGAAGTCTCAACAAAGGTTTTTGGATTCGAGCCAGATCGTATTTGGCCAACAGTTTTTCGTGAAGATGACGAAGCTTTTGAAATGTGGACTCAATATGTACCTGCAGAACGCATTACTCGGTTTGATGAAAAAGATAATTTTTGGATGATGGGAGAAACCGGACCCTGCGGACCTTGTTCTGAATTGCTTTATGATCGAGGTGATAACTTTGGTCAAGGTAAAAAACCTCTAGAAGATCCTTCTGGAGAAAGATTCATGGAGTTTTGGAATCTTGTTTTCATGCAAAGTAATCGACTAACATCTGGTCGAATAGAGCCTTTACCGCATCCTTCTATTGATACAGGAGCAGGATTAGAACGGGTCATTAATTTAAAATTAGGTGTTAATAGTGTTTTTGAGACAGATGTATTGCGTAGTTTAATTGCACAAATCGAAGAAATTACAGGAATTCCTTATCACGCTAACGATCAATTTTCGCCAGCATTTCGCGTGATTGCAGATCATATGCGCTGTTTAGCTTTTGCAATCGCAGATGGTGCTCAACCTGGAAATGTCGATCGAGGTTATGTTCTTAGAAAAGTACTAAGAAGAGCGACTCGGTATGGACGTCTATTAGGCATGGATCGACCCTTTTTAGCAGAGGTGCTTCCTCAATTAGTGGCGACAATGGGCTCTGATTATCCAGAATTGACAAAGTCCCAAGGTCGCATTGCTGAAATTTTAACAAATGAAGAGGAATCATTTATTCGCACTCTTAAAAGAGGTGGGAATATTATGAATCAAGTCATTGAAAAAGCCCAAAAAAGCGCAGAACATCAAATAAGTGGAGACGAAGCTTTTAAATTAAAAGATACTTATGGACTACCCTTAGATGAGATTCTATTGATCGCTAAAGATTCGAATTTGCATGTAGATGAATCCAGATTTCAAATTTTAGAAAATGAGGCACGTCAACGTTCTCGTCAAGTACAAAAAAATGTTCACCAAATTGCTTCAGACAATGTTTTTGCTGATTTCGTTAAACAAAATGAATCTTCTGAATTTATTGGATATGGCATAGAAAAAACGGAAGCACGTATTTTAGGAATAATCGTCAACGGTGATTTCGTTGAACAAATTCAAGAAGGAGAAGAAGGCTTAGTCATATTAAATAAAACGCCTTTTTATCCTGAAATGGGCGGTCAAATGGGTGACAAAGGTTCGTTTTTGAGTGGAAATCATTATTTTAATGTTGTTGATTGTCAATCTCCATATAAAGGGGTAATTGTTCATTTAGGAATAATGCAAAAGGGCAATTTAAAATTAGGCGATTTAATCACAGCTGAAATCGATCATCAACGTCGACAACAAATTGAAAATAATCACACAGCGACACATCTTTTACATTGGGCTTTAGGAAATGTTTTAGGTGAGCACATTAAGCAAGCGGGGTCTGTAGTGGATTCTCATCGGCTTCGATTTGACTTTAATCATCATAAAGCCTTGTCTTTGGAAGAAGTTCATGAAATTGAA